>JASFRY010000006.1:0-25018 GCA_050114675.1 Gemmatimonadota bacterium
CGTCGTCGCGCCTCGCAGGACCCGGCGCCCCAGCGCTCTCGATGGCTCGCGGATTTCCGAAAGACCACGCTCGGTGCCGGGAGCACCGAGGCGTCGGCGCGCGTCAGTTGGCGTGGGTGGCCTTGAGGACCTCGTCCACGTAGCGGTCCACCCCTGCCACGACCTTCACCACGTCTTTGCGCTCCTCGGCGCCCGCCAGGTCCGACGCGAACTTCAGGAACGACTGGCGAACCGCCTCCCTGACGGATCCGTTGGCCGAGGCCGACTTTCCCCGTTGCGAGCCTGCCTTGCGCCGGGAGGCCTTCCTGCGCTTCGGGGGATTCATCTTCCGCTTGATCTGGAGGGGATAGCGCGCGTGGAACTGCCGTTTGGTGAGCTTGCCCACGTCACTGTTGATACCCCTGGCCATCTCGAAGAGCTCGTCCACGGATGCCGCCGGGTCCTTCTTCAACGCCGCTTCCACCGCCGCCAGGACCTTCTCGTCCACATTCGCCACAGGAGATTCCTCCACCTGGGGGGATCGCCCCCTCCGGTTCACCATCACTGTGTGACTATGTGGTGAATAGGGACGAGCCGGCACCCAATGTCAAGAAAGACCGCGGCTGAATGTCCCGCATTCTATCGCGTGTAGGAACCAAAGTCCCTTTAGAAGTTCTCGATAGCGAGACCGATTCGGGCGGAGAACCCACGAAGGTCATTGGGAGACAGACCGGGGAGGTCCTGGACGCCGAACGTCCAGCGCCAGGCCACGCTCGCCTGCGCGTCCAGGCCTGGCAGGATCCGAAAGCTCCCCACGACCTCGGGTTCGACGACGCCGAAGTTGTCTGCTGCGATGAGCGTGTTCACCACGGGGAGGCGGACCTTCGCGTTGGCCGCGCCCACCAGCGTCCTGAGCTCCAGTGCCGCCCGCGGACGGCCCAGAATCCGAGCCTGGGCCATGAGCCCGCCGTAGGACATCCTGAAGTCGTAGCGCGAGCCGGAGGCCTGCCCCTCCACGGTGTCGCCTCCCAGCATGACCCAGCCGCCTCCGCCGAAGGCGAGGCGACCATCCAGGCTGAGGAGCAGGGCCCCGCCCGCCATGGTGGAGGTCTGGTCGTGGAGCCGGGTCGTTCCCAGGCTCGCGCCCAGGTAGGCGTGGGCCTCGCGACCCCCCTCCTGCTGGGCCCCCGCGTGGTCCGGCACGGCGAGGACTGCCAGGAAGACGAGCAGGACCGGGGCGCGGATCCTCATTCGCTCCCGGGCTGGCGACGCGGGGGACGCATCATGGGCGGTGGTTCCTCCGTCGAGGGACTCGGGAAGGTGGAGCCTCCCGATGGGATGTAAGATAGGAGGGTGTCCCGAGGCCGGGTACCTGGCTCTTTCCCCGATCCCCTCCCCGCGTCACTCTTGAAAGTCGGCGACCCGGCATGGGATCTTTGTATCAATGCGAGGAACGGAGGGATAGCGGACGTGTCGGTGGGACCCGGGCCGGAAACGGCTCCAGCACGAGCGCGGGGATTCACGCTCCTCGAGCTAACGATCGTGCTGGTGCTGGCGTCCCTGGTGCTGGGCTATGCCGGCTTGACCTTCAGCGGCTACTTCCAGCGCTCGTCCGCCCGGCGTGCCGCGCAGGTGTTCGCAAGGGATCTGACCCTCGCCCGGTCGGCCGCCCTCCGTTCCAGGGAGCCGGTCGTGATCCGCTTCAACGAGGACGGCCGCTGGTACCAGATCCAGACCTCGGGCTCGGCCACCGAGCTTGTGCGACGACGGTTCGGCGTGAGCGCGGACGTGAATCTCAGCGCCATCGACCTGCGCATGCGGGGAGACTCGGTCGTCTTCACGCCGAGGGGCATGGCGGATCTCTCCAACATCCAGGGCACCGGCAGCCTGGGGGAAGCCGCCTTCGCCGCGGGCGCCACGGAGTACGACGTGCTCTTCAACAGCATGGGCGCATCCCGGGTCGAGAAGAGGTGAACGTACGCCCATGGCACCGTTCCCGCCCCGAGCGAGGGGGCTTCACCCTCATCGAGGTCATCGCCGCCCTGGTGATCTTCTCTGTGGGCGTGCTCATGGTGATCCGGGTCACCACGGGGCTGTCCAGGCAGATGAGCTACGCGGCGAAGCTCTCTACCCTGGTGGCGAAGGCCCAGGAACGCCTGGACTCCCTGGAGTCCCTCCCCTTCGATTCCCTCTCGGCGGGGACGAGCGCGGACACGCTGACGGTGGACGGAACGCCGTATGCCCGGAATGTGACCGTCTCGCTGGTCACGGCGGTCCTGTACAAGGTCGACATCTCCCTCTCTCCCAGGTCGGGCGGGGGCGGCCCGACCTACGCGACCACGACCTACACGGCGGCCAAGTGGTAGCCCGTCGCAGGGCGGGCTTCACCCTCGTCGAAGCCATGGTGGCTCTGACCATCTCGTCCATCCTGGTGGTCCTGGTGAGCACCGTCTTCCTGGCGCAGAATCGCTACTACGCGCTTCAGATCTCCAGGTCCGCCGCCCACGACAACGCACGGGTGATGACGGAGGTCATGGCCGGCGAGCTCCGCTCGGTGGCCCGTGGCGGGTTCGTGGTCGCCCGGGACACGCTCCTGGAGGTCCGCTCTCCCATGACCGTGGCGGCGGTGTGCGCCCAGCCCGCGACCAGCCGGGTAGCGGTCCAGTACTCGGGGGGCGAGGGATTCCTGGACACCGACGAGTTTGGCGGCTTCGCCGTCCAGGACACGCTGACCGACGCATGGAGCTACTACGACATCACGGGCTGGAACAACGTCTGGAACGCGATCGATCAGAATGGGAAGCAGGGGGCGAAGGACTGCGCAGCCAACGGGGCGGACACCGTGGGGGCCGTGGACGAGTTCCAGCGCCTGCGCAGGCTGGACACCTACGCGGGCTCCCTCCCGGCGGTGGGTCAGCTCGTCATGCTGTACCGGAGGGTGGAGTACGTCATCACCACCTCCAAGATGGACTCCACGAGCCTTGGCCTCTTCCGGGGCATCTTCGGGGCCGATCCGGTGGAGGTGGCCACCGGCCTCGATGCCTCGGCCCGCTTCCAGTACAGGGCCGGAGGCTCCACCTACGTCAGCCCGGTGACGGGGTCCGGCCTCGGCGACATCGACGCGGTGCGGATCGTGGCAGATGCGCGCACGCGGCCCCGGGCCGGCGCCACCGACGACGTGACGTTCGGGTGGTCGGTGAACGTCTACCTGCGCAACGGCAGATGACGTCGATGCCGAGGGGACGTCCCGGGGAGGAGCGCGGCGGCTTCGCGCTGGCCCTGGTGGTGCTCATGCTGTTCGCCATCGCCGTGGCGGGGATCACGGGCTATCAGGTGGTGAGCGGCGAGCTGACGCTGGCCACCCAGAACCGGGACGGCCAGAAGGCCCTGTCGGTGGCCCGCGCCGGTCTCCAGCGGTTCCTGGGAGAGACGGTGGGGGTGGTGGGGGACTCGGTGCGCTACGCCATCGGCGACGGCATCGCCACGGTCACCACCCGGAAGGTCCTGGCGAAGGACAGCCTCAATCACCTCTACTACATCCACTCCGTGGGGACCGTCGCGGACACGCGCACACCGCTGTCACCCGCCACGCGCGCCGTGGGTGAGTACGCCTGGCAAAGGATCTCCCCCGTGCCCCACAAAGCGGCCATGCTGGTCAGCGGAGGGGACCTGCGCCTGGAGTACTACGCACGGGCCGACGGGCTCGACCACGACACCTCGCTGGACTGTCCCGGCGGAGGCACGGCGGGGGTCGCCGGGGTGGGCACGGCCGGCACTGCGGGAACCTACTTTGCGTCCTATGGGGCCAGCATGACCGGGAATCCTCCCCTGGACACCTCCTATCCCGGCTTCCAGGCCGTGTACGACACCACCGGGATCCGATGGGACATCCTCACCGATCCCAACTTCTCGGTGGACTTCGACGGCGTGCCCCCCTCGGGCATCCCGTCCGACTCGTTCCCGCTGGTGCGCTATCAGGGAGATCTCGTGGCGTGGTCGTCCTGGTCCGGGCGGGGGGTGCTCATCGTCACAGGCGAGCTGCAGATGTGGGACGGCTTCGAGTGGGACGGCATCATCCTGGCCGGAGCGCTGGGCCAGGTGTACGCCTGGGGAAGCACCGACGGGCCCAAGATCCGGGGCATGGTCATCGGCGGGCTCAACGGCGCCAACCCCGACGTGCAGATCCAGTCGGGGACGTACGACTATCACTCCTGCGACGCGTACGCCGCCGACAAGTCCCTTTCCTACCTCGAGGTCGTGCCCAACACCCTCTACGAGGACAACGGGTAGGACCGGGCCTGGAGCACCTTGGCGTCGCCGAAGCGCGCGGCGTGGCTCCAGGAGGCCTCGGCGGGTGTAGACGACCGGATGCCGGAATGATCCGCCAACGCCTCACAGCGCGCGACGACCCCCGGTCGCGTCGCGAGCGTCCAGGGCACGCGCGTGGTGGGCGCTCAGGACCCAGATGCCGGTTCCGGGCGTACGGATAATCGTTTGCGCTTGCGTCGGCCGGTGGGGGTCCGGCATCATGCGCGGTCGTGGGCGCCCCGGGAGGGACCCACACGATGCCGGCCGGCGGGGCCGGCATGAACAAGGAACGGAATCGAGATGGAACCGACCAACACCCGGGATCCGCAGTACTACCACAAGGTCGTGGACTGCCAGTGGGCCTGCCCTGCCCACACCAACGTGCCGGAGTACATCCGGCTCATCGCCCAGGGGCGCTACACCGACGCCTACATGCTCAACCGGGAGTCCAACGTGTTTCCCGGTATCCTGGGCCGGACGTGCGACCGTCCCTGCGAGCCTGCGTGCCGACGTACGCGCGTGGACGAGAAGCCCGTGGCCATCTGCCGCCTCAAGCGGGTGGCGGCGGACCTGCGCGAGAGCGTCCGTCACCGCCTGCCCGAGATACCCGAGGAGAAGAACGGGAAGAAGGTGGCGCTCATCGGGGGAGGGCCGGCTTCGCTCACGGTGGCCAACGACCTCATGCCCCTGGGCTACGAGTGCGTGCTGTACGAGAAGCTGGACAAGCTCGGTGGGCTCATGCTCACCAACATCCCGGCGTTCCGGCTGCCCGCGCGCGTGCTCCAGGAAGAGATCGCCTTCATCACCGACATGGGCGTGGACGTCCGGCTCAACACGCCGGTGGAGAGCCTGGGTGCGCTCCTGGAGGAAGGCTACGACGCGGTCTTCGTGGGCGTGGGTGCTCCCAGGGGGAAGAACCTCGAGCTTCCCGGGCGCTACGACACGGACCGGATCCACATCGGCATCGAGTGGCTGGAGAGCATCGCCTTCCAGCACGTCGACTCGGTGGGCGAGCGGGTCCTGGTCATCGGCGTGGGCAACACGGCCATGGACTGCTGCCGCGCCGCCAAGCGCCTGGGCGGAACGGACGTCAAGGTCATGGCCCGGCGCGGCCGCACGGACTTCAAGGCGTCGGATTGGGAGTTGGAGGACGCCGAGGACGAGCAGGTGGAGGTGCTCGAGTACCACTCTCCCAAGTCGTATGTAGTGGAGGACGGCCAGCTCAAGGGGATGATGTTCGACATCGTGGAGTGGGTCGAGCCCGAGGGGGGCGGCCGCGCGAAGGCGGTGCCCCTGGAAGAGGTGTTCATTCCCTGTGACGACGTGGTCCTGGCCATCGGGCAGGACAATGCCTTCCCGTGGATCGAGCGCGACATCGGCATCGAGTTCAACGACTGGGACATGCCGGTGGTGGACCGGGGGACCATGCAGTGCTCGCTGTCCGGCGTCTTCTTCGGGGGCGACGCGGCGTGGGGGCCCGAGAACATCATTTGGGCGGTGGAGCACGGCCACCAGGCGGCCATCTCCATCCACAACCACTGCCAGGGCGCACCCCTCACGGAGCGTCCCCCGTACGGGAGCAACCTGATCTCCACCAAGATGGGACTCCACGAGTGGGCGTACTCCAACGATTACAACCCCGCGGCGCGCACGCCCATGCGCTACGTGGACCTGGAGGAGCGCCTGCGCAACATCGGCACCGAGGCGGAGCTGGGCTTCAGCGTGGAGGAGACGGCCAGGGAGGTGCAGCGCTGCCTCAACTGCGACATCCAGACCGACTTCACCGCCAACCTCTGCATCGAGTGTGACGCCTGTATCGACGTCTGTCCTCTCGAGTGTCTCACCATGACCGAGAACGGCATCGAGGCGGACCTGCGCCAGCGCCTGACGGTGCCGGCGGAGAACCTGGATCAGGACATTTTCGTTTCCGAGGATCTGCCTCAGACCGGGCGCGTCATGGTCAAGGACGAGGACCTGTGCGTGCACTGCGGCCTGTGTGCCGAGCGTTGCCCCACCGCCGCGTGGGACATGCGCAAGTTCGAGCTGCTCGTCCCCTACGCAGGACACGAATCTTGGCCCACGAATCAAGAGACCGCGTCAACGACTTCGCGCTGAAGGTCGGCACGGTCAACGGCACGGGATCGGCCAGCGCCAACGGCCTGCTTCTCCAGGCCCTCTTCCGCATGGGGATCCCTGTGTCCGGAAAGAACGTCTTTCCGTCCAATATCCAGGGACTTCCCACCTGGTACGAGATCCGGGTGAGCGGCGAGGGCTATACGGCCCGGAGCCCCGACTTCCATCTCATGGTGGCCATGAACCCCCAGTCGCTCGAGCGCGACATCGCCGAGGTGGTTCCGGGCGGGTGGGTGCTCTACGACTCCACCAAGCCCTTGCCCGAGGAGCTGCGTCGTGACGACGTCACCTTCCTGGGGATCCCCCTGGCGCGCATGTGCGCCGAGCGCTTCGAGCGTGCCCGGGAGCGCATCCTCATGAAGAACATCGGGTACGTGGGCGCCCTGGTGTCGCTCCTGGACATCGAGATGGACGTGGTGAAGGGGATGCTCGAGGAGAAGTTCAGCCACAAGCCGGGCCTCATCGACTCCAATTTCACCGCCATCCGCATGGGCGCCGAGTACGCCCGGGAGGAGTGGGACTGCCCGCTGCCCATCCGGGTGGAGCGCCTGGACAAGACCGGGGACCAGGTCATGGTCACGGGCAACGCCGCGACGGCGCTGGGGTGCGTGTACGCCGGGGCGACGGTGGGCGCGTGGTACCCCATCACGCCCGCCACGTCGGTCATGGACGGCTTCAAGGAGTACTGTGGGCGCTTCCGCGTGGACCCGGACACGGGGAAGCACAACTACTGCATCATCCAGGCGGAGGACGAGCTGGCCGCGGCGGGGATGGTCATCGGCGCGAGCTGGGCGGGGGCGCGGTCCTTCACGCCCACGTCGGGCGCGGGCATCGATCTCATGAGCGAGTTCATCGGGCTGGCCTACTACGCCGAGGTGCCGTCGGTCTTCGTGGACGTGCAGCGCACCGGACCCTCCACGGGGATGCCCACCCGCACCCAGCAGGGCGACCTCCTCCTCACGGCATACGCCTCCCACGGCGACACCAAGCACATCGCCCTCTATCCGGCCGACCCGAAGGAGTGCTTCGAGTTCGCCGTGGCGGCCTTCGACCTGGCCGAGCGCTTCCAGACGCCGGTGTTCCTGGTGTCGGACCTGGACATCGGCATGAACGACTGGATGATCCCGAGGCTGGAGTGGGACGACTCCTTCCGCCCCGATCGGGGCAAGGTGCTGAGCGCCGCAGAGCTGGAGGAGGTGAAGTCCTTTTCCCGCTACCTGGACGTGGACGGCGACGGCGTGCCATACCGTACGCGCCCCGGCGACCATCCCAGGGGCGCGTACTTCACCCGGGGCTCGGGTCACGACAAGCACGGCAAGTACACCGAGGACTCGGACGCCTACCTGGAGGTGGTGGACCGCATCGCCCGGAAGGTCCAGAGCGCCGGCGACCACGTGCCGCCGCCCGAGGTCCACGCCGTGGAGGGAGGCGCGCGGTTCGGGATCATCTCCCTGGGCGGCGCCCACTGGGCGGTGCTGGAGGCTCGGGACGAGCTCCTGGCCGAGGGGGTGGAGGTGGACTACCTCAGGGTCCGGGGCTTCCCCTTCAACGAGACGGTGGAGCGCTTCCTGGCCGATCACGACACCGTCTTCGTGGTGGAGCAGAACCGCGACGCCCAGCTCCGCATGCTCCTGACCCTGGAGACCGACTGCCCCAAGTCGAAGCTGGTGTCGGTCCGCTACTACGGAGGGCAGCCCTTGAGCAAGGGGCACGTCCTCGACGGGATCCGTCCCGTGCTGAACAAGGTCGCCGCGGAGGTGGCGCCATGACCTACATCGCAAAGCCGGTGGCCCGGCACCCCCGGATGCGCACCAACGCCCTCGGCCTCACGCCCCGGGACTACGAGGGGACGATCTCCACCCTGTGCGCCGGCTGCGGCCACGACTCGGTAACGGCGGCCCTCATCCAGGCGTTCTTCGAGCTGGACGTGGAGCCGCACCGGGTGGCCAAGCTCTCGGGCATCGGGTGCTCCTCCAAGACCCCGGCCTACTTCATCAGGGAGGCGCACGGCTTCAACTCGGTGCACGGCCGCATGCCCTCCATTGCCACCGGGGCCAACGCTGCCAACCGCGACCTGATGTACGTGGGCATCTCGGGAGACGGCGACTCGCTGTCCATCGGGCTGGGCCAGCTCTGCCACGCCATCCGGCGCAACGTGAACATGCTCTACGTGCTGGAGAACAACGGCGTGTACGGCCTCACCAAGGGTCAGTTCTCGGCGTCGGCCGACGTGGGGAGCAGATCCAAGAAGGGGGAGATCAACCGCCAGGGTCCCATCGACCCGGTGAACGTGGCGCTGTCCCTGGGCGCCACCTTCGTGGCCCGCTCCTTCTCGGGCGACAAGCGCCAGTTGGTGCCCATCCTGAAGGCTGCGCTCACGCATACGGGCTTCGCCCTGGTGGACGTCATCTCGCCGTGTGTGACCTTCAACGACCACAAGGGCTCCACCAAGAGCTACGCCCACACGCGCTTCCACATGAACGAGGTGGTGGAGACGGACTTCGTACCGTTGCGCAGCGAGATCACCACGGACTATGACGAGGGCGCCACCCAGTCGGTGACCATGCACGACGGCAGCGTGGTGCGCTTCCGCAAGGTGGCCCAGGACTACGATCCGACGGATCGTGGCGCCGTCCTCGAGCACCTGCGTGAGTCCCGGAACAAGGACGAGGTGGCTACCGGGCTCCTGTACCTGGAGGAGACGGGCGAGGACATGCACGACGTGGAGAACACCACCAAGACGCCCCTCGTCGACGTGCCCTACGAGGCGCTCTGTCCCGGGAGCGACGTTCTCGCCGAGCTTCAGAAGGAGTGGTGGTAGGCCCCGCGTCGCGCCTGGGGACGGCCTTACGGGATCACGTGGGTGAGCCAGTGGGCCGCGTTGAGGAGGAAGACGGAGTTCTGAGCCGCCACCGGGGCGTTCATGCCCTGCGGGTTGCGTTTCGGGCCCACGAGCTGGGCTGCCGCCATCCCTGACTCGCCCAACACCACAACCCGGCCACGTCCCCGGGTCAGCGCCGCGCCCTGGAGCCACCCGGCCACGTGGACGGAGGGCGTGCGGTCGCCGATGTCCCACTGCCTCTCGGGGAGGAACGCGTCGACGGTCGGTCCGAAGCGGAGAAGGGGGATGACGCCTCGACCGTCGGCCCGCAGTGCGTCGCCGTAGAACGTGGCCACCGAATCCACCCGTTCCGCCGGGCCGCGTCCGTCGGCGATGGGCGATGCCGGCAGCGTTCCGTCGCTGCGGCGGAAGACCACGGGATCCCAGGCCCGGTAGTCCAGCGCATACCCGTTGGTGAAGCCGAGCCCCAGCGCCTCCAACAGCGGAGCGGCGGCCCGGGGATAGGGCCGGTGGTCGATGAGGAGCAGTAGGCCGCCTCCTCCGGCGACCCAGGCCAGGAGCGCCCGGACCTCCTCGTCGGACAGGCCCGGTCCCAGCGTGTCGGCGGCAACCTGGTCGGGTGCGGGGAGGGCGTTGGCGACGACCACGAGGTCGGCCTGGGCGAGCGTGGCCAGGCTCAGGGGTGCCGTGGACGATCCGACCCGGTACCCGTCCGCCTTCAACAGCGCGCGGAGAGGACGGTAGTAGCCCTCGTTGGTGTAGAGGTTGAAGTGGGCCAGGTCCAGGAGGACCCTGGGACCGCCTCCCTCGGGGAAGGCGGGCGCGGCGACCTCGGGGGCATAGGCCGAGTCCACGACGACCCGGCTCTCCTGGGCGTGCAGCGGCGGGCAGGCTGCGGCAGTCAGGATGGCCAGGCGGCTCACGGCGATGGCCCAGGCCCGGGCTTGCGGGGACGCGCATGTCACGAGGGCCGTCCTGGTCATGGCGCCTTCCCGGGAGCCTGTTCGTCTGGGGCACGGTATCTCCTTCCGATCATGCCCCTCGGGTGTGGCGTGCGCCGGGCGACGCCGGCACTCCGTCCGTCTGCCTGCTTCCTCACGCAGACCGTGACGGCCCTGCCGCGTTGGCGAGGCGACGTGGCGGAGACGTCGCCCCGGGTATACTGTCGGGACATTCCAGCGGGACAGCTTCCTCTTTCCGGCTCCGGACCATGAGACTACCGACGAAGCGGCAGCTCGCTCTTCTCCTCACGCTGGTCCTGGCGGGCTCCGCGTCGCTGTCGGCCCAGATCACCGATCGGGCCCGCCTCGTGGCCGCGCTGGACTCGGCGGCCCGGGCCCACGTGGCCCACGCCGCCGTTCCCGGTGTGTCGGTAGCCGTGGTGCGTGGCGCGGATACGCTGCTTCTGAGGGGGTACGGATCGGTGGACCTGGAGTGGGACGTGCCCACGCCCGCCGACGGCCGGCCCAGCTACGAGATCGGCTCCATGACCAAGCAGTTCACCGCCGCCGCCGTCATGAAGCTGGTGGAGCAGGGCAAGCTGGACCTGAGCGCCGACATGACCACCTACCTCCCGGACTACGACACCCGGGGACATCACGTCACCGTCCGGCGCCTCCTGGATCACACCAGCGGGATCAAGGGCTACACCGAGATGCCCGTCTTCGGGGAGATCATGGACCGGGAGCTGCCCCGCGACTCCCTGGTGACCCTCATCGAGAAGGAGCCCTTCGACTTCGAGCCGGGCACCGCCCAGATCTACAACAACTCGGCCTTCTTCCTGCTTGGGCTCATCATCGAGAAGGTCTCTGGGACGTCGTACGCCGACTTCGTGAAGGACCAGCTCTTCACGCCCGCCGGCATGGACCACTCGTACTACTGCTCCGAAAGCGCCATACGGAAGGACCGGGCCCACGGCTACGACGCCACGCGGGACGGCGGACTCCGGCACAAGGCGTATCTGAACCAGATCTGGCCCTTCGCCGCCGGGTCCCTCTGCTCAACCGTGGGCGACCTTGTCCGGTGGAACCAGGCCCTTCATCACGGCAGGGTGGTGAGCGCGCCGTCGTACCGCGCCATGATCACCCCCGAGACGCTCCTGGACGGGACGCCCATCCGCTACGGCATGGGGCTCGTTGTGGACGACACCGGGGGCCGACGTCTCATCACCCACGGCGGCGGCATCAACGGCTACACGTCCGACGGCCGCTACTACCCCGACGACGACCTCACCGTCATCGTGCTCCAGAACTCCACGGGAGCCCCGGGGCCCGCGGCCCTGAGCTCGGCGCTGGCGGACCTGGTCCTGGGGCCCGCGCCCGTGCCGCCCGCCACGCCCTACGCCGGTGACCTGGACGCCCTGGTGGGGACCTACGAGGGGCCCGCCCGGGGGCGGCCCCTCACCTTGAAGGTGACCCGGGAGGGGGACCAGCTCGTGTTCGAGGCCCAGCGGGCCGATGCGGAACCCCTTCGCCCCGCCCACTGGTGGGACGAGACTTGGGGCCGGGGGATGCTCCGTCTCACCTTCGTGCGGGAGGGCGGCCGTGCCTCGGCGCTCCTCTACGACACCGGCGGCGGCCACTACGTGCTGAAGCGCACCGGAGGCTGAGGGGCGGTACGGCGAGACGGAGGAGACGGCGTCGCCGGGCGGACCTCAGATCCACCCCAGCGCCCACATGACGTACACGGCGGCCATGGAGAGCACGCCGTTCACCAGCGTGACCCCTCCGTAGGAGAGGAGGGCCGCCCGCAGCGACATGCGGGACAGGGACGTGCATACCCAGAAGTAGCTGGAGTTCACGTACTTCACGATGATGGACCCCGCCGCGCCGGCCAACATGGTGGCTTCGGGGCTCAGGCCCAGATCGCCCATCATGGGGGCGGTGATGGCTGCCGCGGTGATCACACCCACCGTGGTGGAGCCGGTGATCATGTTGCCCACGATCCCCAGGATGAACGGCAGGAAGATGGCCGAGAGGCCCGTGGCCGCCGTGGCGTGGGCGATGGCGTCCACCGCCGGCGTCTGCCGCAGGATCTGGCTCAGGGATCCGCCGAGACCGGTGACCATGATGATCATGGCCGACGTGCGCAGGCCGTTCTCCACCCACGTCCCGGTACGCTCCCCGGACTGCTCTTCCCGGGTGTTCCGGTACGCAAGGAGCACCCCGATGCTCAGGGCCACCACGGGCCAGCCCAGGTAGAGCATGATGGCGTTCACGATGTGATCCTCGGGCAGCGTCAGATGCGCCACGCTCTGGCCGGCGATGAGGGCCAGGGGGATGAGGATGGGCGCGAAGGCCCGGGCCGTGGTGGGCAGATCCTCTTCTCTCCCCCGGTCCATGAACGACTGTCCCACGAAGTCCATCGAGGGGGGCGACTCGATGCGGGGGCCCACCACCATGGCGTAGGCCCATCCACCCAGCGATCCGACCAGCGTCGCGATACCGCCGAAGAGGATGACCCGGCCGATGTCCGCGCCCACCAGCGCCACGGCGGCGAGGGGCCCGGGGGTGGGTGGCACCATGGCGTGGGTCAGCTGCATGGCGCCCACGAGGCCGGTGGCCATGACGCTCATGTTGACGCCGGTCTCCAGGGCCGCCGAGTGGACCAGGGGGTTCAGGATCACGTAGCCCACGTCGGAGAAGATGGCGATGCCGATGACGAATCCGCTGAGGGTCAGGGCCAGGGGCATCCGGCGCTGACCCACCCAGCGGATCATGGTGCGGGTGATGCGCTCGACGCCGCCGGTATGCCTGAGCGCTTCGGCGAGGATGGATCCCAGGACGATGACCACTGCGATGCCCTGGACGGTCTTGCCGAAGCCCACCTCGAAGGCGTCGATGTAGGCCTTCCGGTCCAGGCCGGGGAGGGCCGCGAAGAGAAGGATGGGCAGGAGGAGCGCCAGAAAGACGTGCCACCTGTACCGGGTGATGAGCAGGAAGAGGAGGGCGACGACGGCCAGCAGCCCGGCCAGGGCCACGATGACGCTTTCGGTGATCATCGGAGGCGGACCGCCTTTCGCAGGATGAGGGCAGGGTGCAGTGAGGTGCGGCCCGTGCCTTGAGCGATCTGCTGGCGGCACGAGACCCCCGTGGCCGCCACCAGGGCGTGCTCGGGGGCCCGGTCCACCGCCGGGAAGAGGCGCTGCCCACCGATGGTCATGGACACGTCGTAGTGCTCCCGCTCGAATCCGAAGGAGCCGGCCATCCCGCAGCATCCGGCGTCCAGCACCTCCACCGTCGCGCCCGGCATCGCACGCAGCAGGCGGAGGCTGCCTTGAAGGGCGCCGGCCGACTTCTGATGGCAGTGGCCGTGGAAGAGGATGGGGCGTCCGGCCACCTCGGCGTCGGGGTCGAGCTGGAGGGATCCGTCTTCCACGGCGTCGGCCAGAAGGTCCTCCACCAGGCGCGCCTGGGCGGCGACCACCCGGGCGATCCGCGCTTCCTCGGCCGTTCCGGAACCGCGGGCCAGCGCCGGCAGCTCGTCCTCGAGGGTGAGAATGCACGAGGGCTCGCACCCCACGATGGGCGTGCCCTCGGCCGCGGCGTCGCCCAACCGCCGGAGGAGCGTCCGATGGCCCGCCCACGCTTCGTCGAGCATGCCCTTGGAGATGAGGGACCGGCCGCAGCAGACGTCGTCCACGAGCTGCACGTCCCACCCTGCGGCATCCAGGAGCTCAATGGCAGCCTGACCGATCTCCGGCTCGGTGAAGCTGGTGAAGGAGTCGGCCAGGAAGAGGAGGGGGCCCCGCTCGGGCACGGCGCCTCTCCCGCTGCCGGCGCTTCGCCCCGCTCCTGCGCTCCGCCGTGCCCGGAACCTGTCGAACCAGCGGGGCAGGGTGTCGCGTCGGAAGTGGGGCAGGGGACGCCGCCGGTCGATGCCCACCGCCCGCTCCAGGAGGGCGCGGAGGGGACGCACCGATCCAGGGAGGTTCGACAAGGGCGCGAGCGCCGAGCCGATGCGGTTCAGGATCCGGGCGTGGCCGAAGAGGCGCGACCGGAGCGGTACGCCGCGGAGGTCGTGGAGGTGGGCCAGGGCCTCGGACTTCAGCGTGGCCATGTCCACCGAGAGGGGACACTCGGTCTTGCACGCCTTGCATTCCAGGCAGAGGTCGAGGATCTCGTGCAGGCGGGCGTCCCCCAGCGCGGCGCGCGGGTCGGGCATGGAGAGGGCGCTCACCAGGGCGTTGGCCCGACCCCGGGTCGCGTGCTCCTCGTCGCGGGTGGCCATGTAGGTCGGACACATGGTGCCGCCGGCGCCCGGCGACTTCCGGCACGCGCCGATGCGCACGCACCGGTTGGCGGCGCCGCGCATGCCGCCGTCCTCCGGAAACGAGAAGCGCGTGCGCAGGGGCGGGGCGGGCGGCAGCGCCACGTCCCTCAGGTGCTCCGTCATGGGCGGCACGTCCACCTTCTTCCCCGGATTGAGCCTGCCGCGGGGGTCGAACGTCGACTTGACCTCCTGCATGAGCCGGTAGAACTCCCCGCCGAAGAAGCGCCGGTTGAACTCGCCCCGGGCCAGCCCGTCCCCGTGCTCGCTGGCGTTCATCCCGTCGAACTCCGTGACCAGCGCCAGCACGGCTTCGGCCACGGACCGCATGCGCGCCGGCTCGCCCGGCCGGGCCAGGTTCATGAAGGGGCGGATGTGGAGGCACCCGGCCGACGCGTGGCCGTAGAAGCCCGCGCGAAGCCCGTGGTCGTCCAGGATGCCGGCGAGGCGGCGGGTATACTCGGCGAGGCGGGCGGGCGCCACCGCCGTGTCCTCCACGAAGGCGATGGACCGCTCTCCGCCGGTGCCGGCGGCCATGAGCAGGCCGAGCCCCGCCTTGCGCAGCGCCCGGAAGCCCTCCTGCTCCCGGGCCGTGGGGGCGGCCAGGACCGCGTAGCCCATTCCCTCCGCCGCCCAGCGGGCCCGCAGCCGCTCCATGCCCGCGGTGGCCTGGGGCTCTTCCTCTCCGTAGTACTCCACCCACAGGATGGCACCGGGATCCCCGCGGATGTGGCTCGCCAGGTGCCGGTGCACGGGAGAGTGCCGCGCCAGGTCCAGGATCATCTTGTCCACCAGCTCCACGGTGGTGGCGCCTTCTTCGAGCGCCACGGGGGCCGCCTCGATGGCGTCGTTCACCGTCTCGAAGTGCCCCACCAGGGCGGCGATGGCCGCCGGCCGAGGGACGAGACGCACCGTGGCCTCCACGGCCAAAGCCAGGGTGCCCTCGGAGCCCACGACGAGACGAGCCAGGTTGAGGGGACCCGCCTCGGGGAGGAGGCGCTCCAGGCGGTAGCCGCCCGACCGGCGCCAGTGGGAGGGGAGGGCCTCCCGGATGACCCGGGCGTGGCGCCGCACCAGGGAGGGGATGACCCGATAGAGGCGGCTCTCCAGCGTCCCGCCCTTGGCCCGGCGTGCCACCTCGTGGGGCGCCAACGCCTCGAAGCGGGCGGCGCTGGCGTCGGAGAGCACCACGTCGAGGGCGTCCACGTGGTCGATGGTCATGCCGAAGCGGGCGGAGCGGGCGCCGCACGAGTTGTTGCCGATCATCCCGCCCAGGGTGGCGCGGTTGCCCGTGGACGTATCCGGGGCGAAGAGGAGGCCATGGGGTGCCGCGGCCCGGTTCAGGTCGTCCTGCACGACGCCGGGCTGCACCCGCGCGGTTCGGGCCTCGGGGTCCACGGCCACGATGTCGGTCATGTACCGCGAGAAGTCGAGGACAACCGCCGTGCCCACCGTCTGGCCGGCGAGGCTCGTGCCGGCACCCCGGGGCAGGACCGGCACACCGAAGCGACCCGCGATCTCCACCGCCGCCTGGACGTCGTCCCGGTCCCGGGGGAACACGACGCCGATGGGCTCCATGGCGTACATGCTGGCGTCGGTGGAGAAGAGGTGGCGGGTGTAGGTGTCGAAGCCCACCTCTCCGGCCAGCTTCTCCCGGAGCGCCGCCTCGAGGGCGCGCGCCCGAGGGCGAGACTCAGGCATGGTTCATGGCCTCCTGTGCGATTGACGGCCCTCCCGGGCCTCGCCTACACTCCGGGACACGTGCGCTGCCGCCGGACGCCCACCCTCCGTCCGGCACCCTCTTCATGGAGACGCAGGAACCGTGACCCGACCTCCTACGGGCTGGCAGTTCCTCCAGCTGCCCGGGCCCACCAACATCCCCGGCCGCGTTCTCGAAGCCATGTCCCGGCCCACCGTGGACCATCGCGGCCCCGACTTCCCTCTGCTCACCAGGGAGATCTTCGAGGGGCTCCGGTGGGTGTTCCAGACCGAGCACCCCGTCGTGGTCTACCCTGGCTCCGGCAGCGGAGGATGGGAGGCCGCGCTGGCCAACACGCTCAGCCCCGGCGACAGGGTGCTCATGTTCGAGACGGGGCAGTTCGGCCTGGGGTGGGCCGAGGTGGCGCGGCGCTTCGGACTCGACGTGGAGCTGGTCCCCGGGGACTGGCGCAGGGGCGTGGAACCTTCGCTGGTGGAAGAGCGCCTGGCCGCGGATACGGAGCACCGGGTCCGGGCCGTGGCCGCGGTCCACAACGAGACGTCCACCGGTGCCGTGACCCGGATCCCGGAGATCCGGGCCGCCATGGACCGGGCCGGGCATCCGGCCCTCCTGATGGTGGACGCCGTCTCTTCCCTGGGGTGCCTGGAGTACCGCCACGACGCGTGGGGCGTGGACGTCACCGTGTCGGGCTCCCAGAAGGGGCTCATGCTTCCGGCGGGCCTGTCGTTCACGGCCCTCGGCCCGAAGGCCCTCGAGGCATCGAAGAGCGCCGGCCTCCCCCGGTCCTACTGGGACTGGGCGCGCATGCTGCGGCTCAACGAGGACGGGTACTTCCCCTACACGCCGGCCACGAACCTCCTGTTCGGGCTCCGCGAGTCCCTTTCCATGCTCCGCGAGGAAGGTCTGGACCAGGTGGTCCGGCGCCACCGACGCTACGGGGTGGCTGCGCGGCGGGCCGTGGAGGCCTGGGGGCTCGAGCTCCAGTGCAGCGAGCCCGAGGAGCGGAGCGACGTGCTCACCGCGGTGCGCCTGCCCGAAGGCCACGACGCCGACCGCGTCCGGGCCCTCATCCTGGAGCGCTTCGACCTGACGCTGGGCTCCGGGCTCGGGAAGGTGAAGGGGAAGGTCTTCCGCATCGGCCACCTGGGGGACTTCAACGACCTCATGCTGGTGGCCACCCTGGCGGGCGTGGAGTCGGGGCTGGCGCTCTCCGGCGTGCCCATCCAACGGGGCGGCGTACAGGCTGCCATGGAGACGCTGGAAGGGTCCGGCTAGCGTCTCCGACGTCCCCGACGTCCCCGGCGCACCTCTCCTCACCGGCCCTCCCACTCGGGGGCGTCCTTGTCCAGGAACGCCCTGACGCCCGTGTGGAAGTCGCGGCTCCCGTAGACCATGCGGAGGAGGTCGGCGTCGTCCTCGTCGGGCCGCGCCCGCGCCAGCACCCGGGCCACGGCCTCCTTGGTGACACGGAGGGTGAGCGGGGCGTGGGACGCCATGCGCCGGCACAGCTCGTCCACCCGGTCCCCCAGGCCCTCGGCGCCCACCACCTCGTGGACGAAGCCCGCAGCGCGTGCGCCCTCCGCCCGGAGGGGCTCGGCGAGGAACACCAGGGCCTTGGTGCGGGCCGGGCCCAGGTGGGCCACCAGCCGGGCGTAGTTGGCCACCGACAGGCTGTGGCCGACGGTCCTGGCGATGGGCATTCCGAAAGAGGCGTCGGGCGTGCAGACGCGCACGTCGCATGCGGCTGCCAGGATCAGTCCTCCGCCCATGGCAGCGCCTTCGACCACGGCCAGCGTGGGGAGCGGCAGCCGTTCCAGCGCCTGGACCACGTCCTCCATGGCGCGCTCGTAGCCGATGCCGTCCTCGGGAGAGGTGAAGCCGGTGAAGTGGGCGATGTCGGTCCCGGCGACGAAGGAGCCGCCGGCGCCCCGGAGAACGACGACACGCACCTCCTGGTCCTCTCCCAGGACTCCGATGTGGGCGCGGAGCTGGTCGTACATGGCCGGCGTCATGGCGTTGCGGGCTTGGGGCCGGTCGAAGGTCATGTAGGCCGTGGCTCCCCGACGCTCCAGGCGCACGCATCCGTCGTCGGCGCTCATGATCTTCCCAGCTCTCCCAGAACCTCGTCGGTGTGCTCCCCCAGGAGGGGCGGTGGGCGCCGCACACGGAGGGGCGTCGCGCCCATCTTGAGCGGGAAGCCCAGCGTCCGGATGGTCCCCTCCACCGGGTGCTCCACC
This sequence comes from Gemmatimonadota bacterium, assembly GCA_050114675.1. Taxonomy (GTDB): domain Bacteria; phylum Gemmatimonadota; class Gemmatimonadetes; order Longimicrobiales; family Gaopeijiaceae; genus SZUA-318. The sequence continues at coordinate 18,488 of JASFRY010000006.1, forward strand.
TCCTCCACCATCTTCCGCGCCCGGGTGTGGGGGTCGGCGAAGACCTGGGCATAGTCCAGGAGCGGAGCAGCAGGCACGCCCGCCGTCAGAAATCGCTCCACCCACGCCTCGGCGGACCCCTCGGACAGGGCCGTCTCGATCTCACGCACCAACTCGGGGAGGTTGGCCATGCGGGCCTGGTTGGTGGCGAAACGGGGGTCGTCGGTGAGCTCCGGGCGGTCCAGCGCGCCACACAGGCCGGCCCACTGCCCGGGGGTGAGCGCAGCCAGGACGATGGATCCGTCGCCGGTCCGGAACGCCTGGTAGGGCGCGTTGAGGCGGTGGGCCGAGCCCCATGCCCGCGGCGCCTCCCCGGTGGCCCAGTACTCGGTGGTCTCCCAGACCGAGAGTCCCAGGGCTGCCTCGAAGAGCGATGTCTCCACGTGCTGGCCCCCTCCGGAACGGTCCCGGCTGGCCAACGCGGCCAGGACCCCTACGGCCCCGTACAGCCCCGCCGCCAGGTCGGAGATGGGGACGCCGCACTTCACCGGCTCCCCGCCGGGGGTGCCCGTCACGCTAAGGATTCCCGACATGGCCTGGGCGATGAGGTCGAAGCCGGGTCGGCCGGCGTAAGGGCCCGTCTGGCCGAAGCCCGAGATGCTCGCGTACACGAGCCCGGGGTCGGACGCTGCCAGCGTCTCGTAGTCGATCCCGAGGCGCTCGGTGACGCCCGGCCGGAAGTTCTCCACCAGCACGTCGGAGGACCGCACCAGCGCCCGGAAGGCCCGGAGGTCCGCCTCATCCTTCAGGTCCAGGACGACGCTGCGCTTGTTGCGGTTCAGCGCCAGGAAAGGCGCGTTGTCCCTGCCCTTCATGCGGAGCTCTTCGCCGCCCATGGACCGGGACAGATCACCCTTCCCGGGCGGCTCCACCTTGATGACGTCGGCGCCCAGGTCCGCCAGGAGCAGCGTGCAGAAGGGACCCGCCATCACCTGGGTCAGGTCCACGACCCGGATGCCGTCCAGGGGGAGGGCCATCACGCGGCGCCGGGGCCGTCGCCGGCCGGAAGGGACGTGCCCCGGGTGGGCCGGTGGGTGGCGGCGGACGAGGTGTTGGCCGTGCGCATGGTCCCCAGTGTGGTGTGTGTCTCGTCCGGTGCCGCGGCGCTCTTTGCGGCACCCGAACGTCGAGAACACCACACTAGGCGTCGAAGGGCGGGAAGTCCAAGGCCGGAGGCGCCGGGCCCGTCCGGCCCGTCCGGGGCGCGGCCTCGCGCTGGGCCCGGGCGCGGACCGCAGCGGGGGCTGGACAGCCGGCCGGGCCCGCTTAACTTACTGACCGGTCATTTATTAACCCTGCCCGTTTCTGCCCGACACCATGACCCTCCCTCTCGAGCGCGGCCCGCGCTGGCGCCGTCGTCCGCAGGATCGTCCCGAGGAGATCTTGCAGGCGGCCATGGACATCTTCGCCGAGCGCGGACTGTCCGGTGCCCGTGTCGAGGACATCGCCGAGGCCGCAGGCGTCTCCAAGGGCACCCTCTACCTGTACTTCTCCGGGAAAGAGGAGCTGTTCAAGGAGGCGGTGCGCGCCAAGGTCCGCCGGACCCTGGACGTGCTGGCCGAGGCGGCGCCTCCGGGCGAGCCGGTGCGGCGCCTCCGGCGCTTCGTGGACGCGTACTGGGCCCACCTCCGGGCTCCGTCCTTCGGCTCCCTGTATCGCGTGGTCCTGTCGGAGCTGCACCACTTCCCCGAGCTGATGCGCTTCTACGCCGAGGAGGTGTCGGGGCACGTCATGGGCCTCACGGTCGAGATCATCACCCAGGGGATCGAGGAGGGCTCGTTTCGCCCCGTGGATCCGGCTGTCGCCTCGCGGATGCTGGTGGGTGTGATCGTGCAGCACGCGGTATGGACGAGTCGGCGCGAGCTCTTCCCCTATCTGGGAGAACGGAGTGACGAGACCCTCGTGAGCGAGATCAAGGAGTTCCTGTTGAGCGCGCTTTTGGCGCCCGGAGCGGAACGGGCCGAGCAAGGAGAGTCGCGATGAACGCAATGCGGCGTGTCCGCTTGCCGTGGACGGCGGCTCTTCTGGCTCTGGTGATCGCCGCTCCAGGTGCCGCTCTCGCGCAGCAGAGCGGGCCCGAGACGGGCCCGTACCGCCTGACCCTGGGAGACGCCGCACGTCTCGCGGCCAGGCGGAGCGCCTCGGTTCTGCAGGCCCGGAGCCGCGTGGATCAGGCCGACGCCCGGGTCCGCCAGAGCACGTCGGACCTGCTGCCCAGCGTGGACGCCAGCGTCGTGCGGGGTGCGCGCACCTTCAACACCGCTTCGTTCGGGCTCGACTTCTCCATCCCGGGACAGCCGCCGCTGTTCGATCCCGGGGGCGAGGTGGTGGGCCCGGTGAGGAGCGCCGACGTGCGGGCGTCCGCGGAGGTGCCGCTGCTGGACCTGGCGGCCCTGAAGCGCAGGAAGAGCGCCCAGGCCGGCGTCGACGCTGCCCGGGAGGAGGCCCACGCGACGGAGGAGCGGGCCGCGGCCATGGCGGCGGGGGCGTACCTGACGGCCCTGCGCTCCCACGCCGAGGTGGACGCACGCCAACAGGACCTGGACCTGGCCCGCGAGCTTCTGGGCGTGGCCCGGAGTCAGGTGGAGGCCGGGGTGGGCGTGGAGCTGGACGTCACCCGGGCAGAGGCCCAGGTGGCCACGGTGCGTGCCCAGCTCCTCGCGGCCCGTCACAAGGCCGACGTGGCCGATCTGGCGCTGCGCAGGGCGCTCCACCTGCCCGCGGGCGCCGCCGTGGAGCTCGCCGACGATCTGGAGTCCCGTCCCGTCGGCGAGGCACCCACCGAGGCCGAGGCCGTGACCCGCGCCCTTGACGCTCGAGGCGACCTGAGCACCGCCGAGGCGTACCGCGACGCAGCGGCCCAGACCCTGTCGGCGGCGCGGGCGGGGCGTCTCCCCCGCATCTCGGCGGGCATCGACGAAGGGTACTACGGCAAGCGGTTCGGGCACATGCTCAACACCTACTCCTGGAACCTGCGCGTCAGCATGCCCCTCTTCGAGGGCTTCCGGAGGAGCGGCGAGATCGAGGAGAGCCGCGCGCGGATCCGGGAGATGGACTACCGGATCGAGGACCTCGAGGACCAGGTCGCCTTTCAGGTCCGCCGGGCGCTGCTCAACCTCAGCTCCGCCCACGAGCAGGCGGACGCCGCCGACGAGCGGCTGCGCCTGGCCAACCTGGAGGTGCAGCAGGAGGAGGAGCGGATCCGCGCCGGGGTGGCGGGCACCGCCGACGTGGTGCGGGCCGCCATGCGGCTGAACGACGCCCGTACGGCACGGCTGGATGCCCTGGTGGCCCTCCACGCGTCCCGGGTGGCGCTGGCGGCCGCCATGGGGGCCGTTACGGAGCTCCCATGAGCGAGACCCCTGTTCCAGAGGCGAACGACCATGGCAAACGACGGCAACGAGACGAGGAGCCTGTGAGCGAGAAGACGGTGAGCATGGCGCAGGAGCGCCCCCGCTCGGGTGCGTTCCGCATCCGGAGGATGGCGACCATGGGCCTCGGTGGCGTGGCGGTCCTGGCGGGCATCATCTGGGCGGTAGAGCGGCTGCATTATTCCCAGACGCACGTCTCCACGGACAACGCCCAGGTGGACGCCCACATCGTGCCCGTGCTGGCCAAGGTGGGCGGCTACGTGAGCCAGGTCCTGGTGGAGGACAACCAGTCGGTGATCCGGGGTGATCCGGTGGTGGTCCTGGACGACGCCGACCTGCAGGTGCGTTTGGCCGAGGCCGAGGCGGATCTGGCCGCGGCCCGCGCGTCTGCCGGCGGTGACGGCATCCAGGGACAGGTGGAGGCGGAGGCGTCGGCCAGCCAGGCCCGCCGACAGGCCCTGGAGGCCCGGCTCTCTTCCGCCCGGGCGCGCCGGACACAGGCTCAGAAGGACCTGGAGCGCGTCAAGGACCTGGCGGCCAAGAAGATCGCGTCGCGGCAGCAGCTCGACGCCGCCGAGACCGCCGCCACGGCCGCCGAAGCCGAGGTGTCGGCGCTGGAGCGCGAGGTGGCGGCCGCCCGGGCCGCCGAGGTGTCGGCGCAGGCGGCGACGCGGGGGGCGGAGGCGCGGCTCGCCCGGGCCCAGGCGTCGGTGAAGAAGGCGAGGCTGGACGTGGCCTATGCCCGTGTGACGTCACCCTCGTCGGGTGTCATCTCCAGGACCCAGGTGGAGGTGGGTCAGCTGGTGCAGCCGGGGCAGCCCCTGGCCGCCGTCGTGGCCGACTCGGCCATCTGGGTGACGGCCAACCTCAAGGAGACCGAGATGGCGGACGTCCAGGAGGGTCAGGACGTGGTCCTGGACGTGGACGCCTACCCGGGATGCGACGCGGCGGGCGTGGTGGAGAGCCTGAGTCCCGCCACGGGGTCCAAGTTCGCGCTCCTCCCGCCGGACAACGCCACCGGCAACTTCACCAAGGTGGTCCAGCGCGTGCCGGTGAGGATCGCCATCACCGGCGGCTGCGGCGAAGCGCGACCGCTCCGGCCGGGAATGTCCGTGGTGGCCCACATCCACACGCGCTGACGCCCGCGCCATGAGCGCCGCCGCCCACGCCCACGAGACGCCGGAGGAGCGCGTCTACCGCCACCGCTACATCATCGCGGCGGCGGTGGCGCTCGCGTCCATGATGCAGGTCATCGACACCTCCATCGTAAACGTGGCCATCCCCCACATGATGGGGAACCTGGGCGCCACCGTGGAGGAGATCTCCTGGGTGTCCACGGGCTACATCATCGCGGCTGCCATCATCATCCCGCTCACCGGCTGGTTCGCCGGCTTCTTCGGGCGGAAGCGCTACTTCGTGGGCTCCATCATCCTCTTCACGTTCTCGTCGTTGATGTGCGGCACGTCGAGAACGCTCGAGGAGCTGGTGTTCTGGCGCATCGTCCAGGGGCTGGGCGGTGGCGCATTGGTGGCCACCTCCCAGGCCATCCTCTGGGAGTCCTTCCCCCGGGAGGAGGTGGGCACCGGCATGGCCTTCTTCGGCATGGGCGTCATGGTGGGCCCCACGCTGGGTCCCACGCTGGGCGGTTGGCTCACCGACAACTACTCCTGGCCCTGGATCTTCTTCATCAACGTGCCGGTGGGCATCCTGGCCGTAGCCATGATCATGGCCTACGTGCACGACCACCCGGACCAGGTCCGGACGCGCCGTGTGGACGGCGTGGGAATCGGCCTCCTGGTGGTCGCCGTGGGAGCCGTCCAGCTCATGCTGGAGCGGGGCGAGCGCCTGGACTGGTTCGACTCGCGGCTGGTGGTGGGCCTGGCCGTGGCGTCGCTGCTGGCGGCCGTCTTCCTCGTCATCCACGAGCTCCGCGCCGACGAGCCGGCCGTGAACCTCCGCCTCCTCAAGCAGACCCAGTTCACCGCCGGCTCCCTCATGGGCGTGGTGCTGGGGGCGGGGCTGTTCGGCTCGGTGTTCATCCTGCCCATCTTCCTCCAGAGCATGCTCCACATGACGGCGTGGCAGACCGGGCTCATCATCCTGCCCGGGGCCATCGCGTCGGCCGTCTCCATGGGCATCGTGGGCCGGCTCAGCGCCACGGTGGACAACCGGCTCCTCATCCTGGTGGGGTCGGTGTTCTTCGGGCTCGGCATGTGGCAGCTCTCGAAGATCACGGCGCTCACCGGCACCGACGACCTCTTCTGGCCGCTCATATGGAGAGGCTTCGGGCTGGGGCTCATCTTCGTGCCCCTCACCAACCTGACGCTCCTCCAGATCGCGCCCCGGGACCTCTCCCAGGCCACGGGCCTGAACAACTTCTTCCGCCAGCTCGGGGGATCGTTCAGCATCGCGGCCCTGGCCTCGCTCCTTACACGCTACGTGACCCAGGAGCACAGCATCCTCACGGCTCAGGTCTCGGCGTACTCCCCGGAGGCCCAATCGCGCCTCGCCGCCATCTCGGGGGGGCTGGTGGCCCGGGGCTTCGACGCCCAGACCGCACACCAGGCGGCGCTGAGCGCCATGGACGGGCAGATCCTCCTGCAGGCCAACGTCCTGGCCTTCGAGAAGCTCTACCTCATCAGCGGGGCGCTCCTGGTGGCGGCGCTTCCCCTCCTCCTTCTCTTCCCCCAGGGCAAGCCCACCGCGTCCAGCGGCCGCCCCACGGTGCACGCCGAATAGCCGGGGGCGAGGCGGAGACGGTCGTCTCCCCCTCCGCGACTCCCGACGAGGCGCTCGCCCCCCGGGCGCCCGCTACCCGGCCAGCTCGTCGTAGAGCCGGGCCACGCTCCGCATCCCGTTCTCCAGCTGGGAGACGGCGATCCACTCGTTGGGTGCGTGCATGTTGGCGCCGGGAAGGGCGAAGCCCATGACCGCGACGCTGGGCGTGAGGAGGTCGGCGAAGTCGCTGGCGATGGGCAGGGTACCGCCGTGGGCCACGCGCACCGGCGGGACTCCGTACACCTCCCCCAGGGCACGCCCCGCGGCGTCGTAGAGCGGTCCCGTGGGGTCGGAGCGGAAGGGACGGTTGGCCTGGTGGCCCGTGACCGTGACATCCACGCCG
>JASFRY010000007.1:0-24203 GCA_050114675.1 Gemmatimonadota bacterium
GTCCGTCGGGCATGCCCATCTCCACGGGGTTGAGCACCGGCCCCAGCGCCTGCGCCTCCACGTCGGGTGCCCGACCGTCCCAGAACTGGGCGACATGGCCCGCCGCGTTGTAGACCGAGGGCTCGTTGCGTCCGCCGATGAGCCCGTCGTGGCCCACGCCCGTGCGGCGGTGGCTCGTGCCGTAGTCGTGAAGGGGGTGGCATACGTAGCAGGAGACGTCTCCGCTGGCGGAGACGCGGGTGTCGTAGTAGAGCATCCGCCCCAGCGCGACCTTCTCGGCGGTGACCGGGTTGGCCGGAGAGGCCATGGTCTCGGGAAGGGGCTGGAATGCCTGGAGGGCCGCATCGTCCAAGTCGACGCCGGACATGGCCGGCGGTTGTCGGTCTTCCCCGGCGCAGCCCACGACCACGAGCGCGAGGAAGGCGATGGCAGGGCGCAAGTTCATGGGTCCCTCCGGATGGCGTTGCTGGTGCCTGCCGGGGCGCGGCGACCGCGGCGAGGAGTGCGCGGGGGAGGGTTGGACCGATTGTCCCGGACGGGCTGTCTTGGGAGATTGAATAGGAGGCTCCCGGCGGGGGAGCGGTATCCGGCAAACGACAGTGAACGGCTCCATGCGTGGCAAAATCGCGAGCAATCCCACCCTCGCTCTCGCCGGTGTGCTGGTCGTCCTTTCCGCCAATGCCGTGTTCAACGTGGCCCTGGACCTCACCGGCCGCTTGCCCCGTCTCCACATGTTCCTGGAGATGCTCACGGCCGTCGTGGGCATGGCGGTGGCGGGCGTCCTTTGGGTGGGCTGGCGTCGGGAGGCCGGCGCTCGGCGCGAGGCCGTCGCCTCCCTGGCGGCGCGCAGGGCCGAGCGCGACGCGTGGCGGGAGAGTGCCCAGAAGGCCCTGGAGGGTCTGGGACACGCGGTTGACCAGCAGTTCGAGGAGTGGGGGCTCACGCCCACCGAGCGGGAGATCGCGCTCCTCATCCTCAAGGGGCATAGCCACAAGCGCATCGCCGAGCTCACGGGCCGGAAGGAACGCACGGTGCGGCAACACGGGGTCATGGTCTACCAGAAGTCGGGCCTGAGCGGCCGCGCGGGGCTGGCCGCCCACTTCCTGGAGGACCTCATGCTGCCCGACCAGGCACGGCGGGCCCTCCAGGCGGACCCTCCCGGGCCGCCCACGGGGAGGGGCGCGTAGCCGCGCCGAGGGTCGGGAACGCCGCGGTCTCGGCTGGCGCGCCTTCGACCGGTGCGCGACTTTGCCCGCCGCAATCGTTCACCCGAACCGAGAGAGGATCTGCATGAACATCCGCACCGGTGGCACCTTCCGGGAGGTACGGCGACGCGGATCGGCGCTTCTCGCCCTGGCGCTGGTGGCATGCACGGTGCAGCCACGGACCGATCAGGATCGGAGCGGCCAGTCCCGTGCCTCGGCGCCCCACAAGCAGATCGTCCAGCCCGAGGGCGTGGCCCGGCTGCCCGTGTTCTCCACCGCGGTCCGCACCGGGGACCTGCTCTTCCTCTCGGGTCAGATCGGCACGATGCCCGGCGTCACTCCGCCACAGCTCGTGGACGGTGGGGTCCAGGCGGAGACGCGGCAGGCCTTCGAGAACATCAAGACCGTGCTCGGGGCGGCGAACCTCACCCTGGACGACCTGGTGAAGTGTACGGTCTTTCTGGCCGACATCGCCGACTATCCGGCCGTGAACGAGGTCTACGTCACCTTCTTCCCCTCTGACCCCCCGGCGCGCTCGGCCATCGCCGGAAGCGGGCTGGCGCTGGGCGCCCGGGTCGAGATCGAGTGCATCGCCGCCTACCCGGAGGCGTAGCCGGGCCGGTGCGGGGCCGCTCGGGCGGCGCGGGAAACAACAAGGCTGGGCAGGGCGTAGAATCCAGCATAGGATCAGGTGGGCCTTCGAGGCTCGTCGACCCGCCCGAAGGTTGTGCCGCGCGGGGGCCGGGGCGGGATGGTGATGTCGGGTTGGGATGACCCTCGCAGCGAGGCCAACGTGTTCACACGCTGCCTTTTCTGCCGCAATCCGTTCCCCTGGAACGGCCGGCTGGCGCACATGCCCCACGGGCGCCGGATCGCCTACGATCCGGAGCGGGGCAGGTTGTGGGCCGTGTGCGAGCGCTGCCACCGGTGGAACCTGGCTCCCCTCGAGGACCGTGAGGGTGCGCTGTACGAGCTCGAACGTCTGGCCCGGGACCACGGCCACTTGGTGGCGCACACTGCGCACATCTCCCTGCTCCACACAGGGGACATGACCCTGGTACGTGTGGGCGACGCGGGGCTCCAGGAGCAGGCATGGTGGCGGTACGGGCGGGAGCTGCAGAGACGGCGGGCGTCCTTCGAGAGCGTTCGCTCCAAGATCACGGCGGCGACCTTCGGTGCCGTGGCGTACGTGGGCGACATGCTGGGCCTGACGGACTGGGACGTGCCCATCGACTGGAAGGACACGCCGGTGGCCGACGTGCTTCGCTGGCGACGCTTCGGCTGGGCGGCGTGGTACGGACGCGAGCGATGCCCCTACTGCAACTCCACCCTCCGGGCCCTTCGATATGAGATGTCCTGGTGGAGCTATCCCATCATGGGAGCCGACGGCAGGCTCGGCGTGGGCGTCCCCTGCCAGCGGTGCGACCCCTGGACGCCCGACAAGGTGTACGAGCTCCACGGCGACGTGGCGGAGAACGTGCTCCGGCGCGTGCTGGCCTATCAGAACATCGGGGGCGCCTCGGAGCGCAAGATCGCAGAGGCGGCAGGCGCCATCGAGGCAGCGGGTTCGGCCGGGGGCTTCGCCCTGGGCTCCACCCGGCGGCGCGAGTCCCTCTGGAAGATGGGCTCCACTGCAACGGTGGCTCTGGAGATCGCCCTCAACGAGACCGTGGAGCGGCGGCTCATGGACCTGGAGGCCCAGGCCCTGGAGTTCATGTGGAAGAAGGAGGAGGAGCTGGCGCGCATCATCGACGAGGAGCTGACGCCCCGGCGCCTCCTGGAGATGCACCTGCGCCACCTGCCCGTAAGGCTCAGGCCCCGACCTCCGTCACGGTTCGTGCTCGGCGTGGAGCTGGAGCCTTAGCGGCCTGCCAGTGCTCCGTGGCCGAAAGCGCCCGGCTGGTGCCCCGTGGATCGCCCTGGCCTCCCGGAGCGCCGCTACTGGAACGTCCAGCGGAGCCCTACCGTGGTGCCGATGTAGTCCCGAAAGCCCAGGTCCACCGGAAAGTGAAGTAGGATGTCGGGGACCTTTCCCGGGTGGCGGGGTCCGGCGAACACGGTAAGGGTGTGGACCGAGCGGTCCCCGAAGGACGCCGCCGGTCCCGTGACCCGAGCGTATCCGTGGAGCTCACCCCCGAATTCGAAGCGCCGTGCCGGGGGGATGCGGAAATACGCGCCGTAGCGGGCGTAGGCATAGGAGGATCCGCCGCCCCGCCGACCCAGATAGAAGGCCTCCAACCGGAAGCCCCCCGAGCCACCTTGGCGGAGCTGCACCTGGGGATGCAGCGCGACCGATACGGACCAGACATTGTCCAGAAAGCGCTCCCGGTGCTCGGGGTCGCTGAGGTATGCGACCTCGGTCGCGTAGTCGTCGTCGCCGTGCTCGCTCTGGAGGGGCAGGGTGAGGGCCACCTCCGCCGGCACGTGGATCGGGGTGCGGAAGGCCAGCGCCACGGACGGGTTTCCCACCGTGGTGCTGGACGTCCGGGTCCCGGCTGTGGCGTACGCCAGGCCCGCCCTCACCGAGAGCACCATCCCCTCCCGCACCGGCCAGGCGACCCGGACGGTGGTGATGGACGTGAGGAGCCGGTACTGGGAGAGGAGGGGCTTGGAGACTTCCACTTCCAGGCTTCGCCGATCCGGAGGCGGAAGCGGGCTGACCTGGGCGAGCGCCGATGCCGGCGCCGCCAGGGAAAGTGCAACGACCGTCATCGTCAGGAAGCCCTTCACCGTTCCCCTCCCGCGTATCGCCCGGACCGTCCGTCCCACGCTCCTACGCTGCACGTCCCTCCCGCTTACCTCCTGTCCAGCGGCGGCGCCGAGACGGACCGCGTGGGAGGGCTACCGGTAAAGGAGAGCTCGGTGGCGCGTAGAAAGGACCAGCGCATGGTGGGACCCGCGCCAAGGCGGGTCACGGGGAAGGAGAGAGGGAGGTCGCATGGGGGGCAGGCGCTGGGTGGTGGGCGTCATGATGGTGGGGGCTCTGGCCGCGTGCAGCGCGCCGGAGTCCAACCCGTTCGACCTCGACGGAATCGAGGGTGACGGGGTCCTGGGCTCCTGGGTGCACTCGGGCTTCTACGACCGGAGCTATCTGCTTCACGAGCCGCCCGACCTCGACCCGACCAGGCGCTACCCGCTCCTGGTGCTCCTCCACGGGGCCGGAGGGTCGGGACGCTCCTTCCACGCCCTGCTTGACCCGGATTCCGCCACGGACGCCGCGGGCTTCATCACCGTATTTCCCGATGGCATCGGGGGCACCTGGACCGTCGGGTGCGGCGGATGCACCGCCGCCGAGCGGGCAGGCGCCAACGACGTCACCTTCCTCCAGACCCTGGTGCATCAGCTCGTCGAGGGTCTGCCGGTGGACCCGGCCCGCGTCTACGTGGCCGGATTCTCCCAGGGTGCGCAGCTGGCGCAGCTCTTCGGGTGCCAGAGCAGTGAGCCCCCGGCAGGCATAGCGAGCGTGGCGGGCCTCCTCTACCGCGATCCCGCGTCGGGATGCACGCCGCGGGGGGCGTTCCCGGTCATCTTCATCCACGGGGACCACGATCCCGTCATGCGTATCGCGGGCTTCGGAGCCGGTGCCAACATCCTCTCCCTGGACGAGACGGTGGGGGTCTGGCTGGCGTCCATGGCGTGTGATACCCCTCCGGAGGTGAGCGAGCGGCCCGACAGCGTGGGCGACGGCTCGTGGGTCACCACGATCCGCTATGGAGGGTGCGCGGCCGGCGGCCCCGTGGTGGTGGAGCGGGTCAATCGAGGGGGTCACACGTGGCCGGGAAGAACGGGTCCCTGGCCGTCCAGTGTGGGGTTCCACAGCCGCAACCTCGATGCTACCGGCACGATCCTGGCGCTCTTTTCGCAGGAGCCCTGAGTGCGGCGCGTGTAGCCCGGGCCCCGCCGCTGCTCTACGTGGGGCGCGGCGCCGGCCTCCTGGGGAACCGACGCCGCACACGGTGCTCCGTCAGCGTCCTCCGGGGGGGAGGTGGGTCTCCAGGTACCGCGTGAGGAGGTGCCGGAGGTGCAGGGTGGTCCCCTGGCCCTCGAAGATGCCGTGGGTCCGGTTCGGGTACGCCATCATGGTGAAGCGCTTGTCCAGGGCGACCAGCCGGTTGATGAGCCTCTGGGTGCCCTGGTAGTGCACGTTGTCGTCCCCGGTGCCGTGTACGATGAGGAGGTTGCCCTGGAGACCGTCGGCGTACGTGATGGGTGATCCCTTCCTGTATCCGTCGGCGTACTCGGGGAGCGTGCCCGAGTAGCGCTCCTGATAGATGGCGTCGTACAGCGTCTGGTCCGGCACCGGCGCTACGGACATCCCGGTCTTGTAGATCTCGGGGTGACGGAACATGAGGTTGAGCGTCATGGACCCGCCGCCGCTCCATCCCCAGACGCCGATGCGGTCGGCGTCGACGTAGGGAAGCTCGGCGATCTGCCGGGCCGCGTCGGACTGGTCCTTGCTGGCCAGGACGCCGATGGCGCCGTGGACCGACTTCCTCCACTCCCTCCCCCGCGGGTCGGGCTGTCCCCGGTTGTCCACGCTGGCCACGATATACCCCTGCTGGGTGAGCATGAGGTGCCACAGGTAGGTGCTCCCACCCCAGCGGTCCAGGTCGGTCTGTGCCGCGGGCTCTCCGTAGACGTAGAAGAGCACCGGGTACTTCTTGGACGGATCGAAGTCCGGGGGCTTCATCATCCATCCGTCCAGGCTGGGTCCGTCGTCCCGGTCGAGCGTGAAGAACTCCAGGTCGCCCCTGGAGAGGGACGCCACCCGCCTCTTGAGCTGCTCGTTGTCCACGAGCACCCGCGCCGTCCGGTGGTCGGGCAGGTGCACCAGGCTCCACGTGGTCGGCACGTCGAGTCGGGAGTACGTGTGGAACGCCCATGTGCCGTCAGGCGAGACGTCGTAGCCGTTCCACCCCTCCTGGTCCTCGGGCGTGAGCCGCTCCGCCTCGCCGCTCCCGTCGAGCCTGCTCCGGTAGAGGTAGCGCTGGGCCACGTTGTCCGGCGACGCGATGAAGTAGATCCACCCCCCCTTCTCGTCGATGAGGCGGACGTCCAGCACGTCCATGGGCCACGGCGTGAGCAGCTGCTCCGAGCCGTCGGCGCGGGACACCCGGTACACGTGGCGCCATCCGTCCTTCTCGCTCACCCAGGTGAAGCTCTTCCCCCCGTCCAGCCAGATGACGTCGTCCACCACGTCCACCCACGCCGGGTCGGTGTCGGTGAAGACCGTATGCACCGTGCCGGTGGCCGCGTCGGCCAGGAGCACGTCGTTGCGGTTCTGGGGGCGGTTCATGTGCTGGAGCATGAGCTCGCTGGAGTCGTCGGCCCACTCCATGCGGGGGATGTAGTTGTTGCGCGGATCTCCCGGGACGTCCATCCAGACCGTTTCCCCACCGGTGGCGGGCACCACGCCGATGCGTGCAGAGGACAGGACCTGGCCCACCTTGGGGTAGGGGATGGACTTGAACTGGGGATACAGGGAATCGGTGTAGTTCACCAGCACGAACTTGCGCACCCCCGACTGGTCGAGCTGCCAATACGCGATATGGCTTCCGTCCGGACTCCACCGGAACCCGTCCTGGATGGAGAACTCCTCCTCGTACGCCCAGTCGAAGTTGCCGTTGATGATCGTGTCCGACCCGTCGTGGGTCAGACGCACCCGGGACCCGTCGTCCAGGCGCTCCACGTAGATGTCGTTGGCCTGGACGTATGCCACCCGGTCTCCCTGGGGGGAGAACTTGGCGAACATGAGGGTGGACGCGGGGAAGTCCGCGCCGATCTGACGCAGCGCGCCCGTCGCCAGGTCGAGCACCCAGTAGTCACCCCGGGAGTTGGTGCGCCAGACGCGCTCCGTGTTGGTGAAGATGAGCAGCTTCGATCCGTCGTCGGACCAGGCGTAGTCCTCCACCAGGAGGGGGGAGGAAGCGCCACGGGGGACGAGGCGCGTAGCCGGCACCAGGACGTCCCTCCGACCCGACGCGGGATCGTACTTCACGATGTCCAGACCGCGCACCGACGGAGATCGCTCGACGGTGGTGTATCCGGATCCGTCGGCGAGCCACCGGGCCGGGCCGAAGAAGTCGGAGGCGAACTCGCGCGATGCGTAGATCCTCTCGACGGTGAGCTTCGAGGGGTCCTGCTGTTGGGCGAGAGCGGGGGCGTTCGCCGCCAGAAGGGCGACGAGGACACCGAGGTGCCATCGATGGAGACGCTTCATGAAGGGAGCCTTTAGGGGTGGAGATTCGATCTCCTGAATGTCCCTAAGACGGGTGCATGTCGTCCAGTGCCCGCCGCAGCGCCCGGGCGAGCTCCACCTTCCTGAAGGGCTTGTGGATGAGGTGAGCGGGCTGTCCTTCCGGGGTGGGCAGTGGCCCGGTGGATCCCGTGTATCCGGTGGCGAACACCACCGGGAGGTCAGGTCGTATCTCCCATGCCCGAACGGCGAGGTCGGCGCCGCTCGCGCCGTCTGGAAGGACCACGTCGGTGAGGAGGATGTCCACCGGTGCACCGTCGGCGAGGAGGGACAGCGCAGGGCGGGCACGATCCACCGGCGTCACCTCGTATCCGAGGTCGGACAGCATGCGGACGAGCATGGCGCGTACGTCGGCCTGGTCCTCGACCAGCACCACGTGCTCGCCGGCGCCCCGGGGCTCGCCGTCGGTGGGTGACAGGTGCGGGGCCGGCGACTGTTCGCCAACGGGAAGGTAGAGCTCCACCGTGGTGCCCTTGCCCACCTCGCTGTCGATGCGCACGAACCCGTTGGACTGCTGGGCGAATCCGTACACCATGCTCAGGCCGAGCCCGCTCCCTTTGCCCACCCTCTTCGTGGTGAAGAACGGCTCGAAGACGCGGTTGAGGTGCTCCGGGGGGATCCCCTGGCCTTCGTCCTCCACGGAGACGCGGAGGTAGGGGCCTGGCGCGACGTCCACGGGGAGCGTCGCCGGGTCGGGCGTCACGCGGTCCGCCCGGATGCGCAGTCGCCCTCGCCCGTTCATGGCGTCCCGGGCGTTGAGGGCCAGGTTGAGGATGGCGCTCTCCATCTGCGCCCGATCGGCGACGCAGCTAGCCACCTGGGGCTGAATCCCCAGCTGGATCTCCACCGCCTCTCCCAGTGTGCGCGCGAGGAGCTTCTCCATGCTCGCCAGCAGCCCGGCTACGTCCAGGGAGACGGGCTGAAGCGTCTGACGTCGCGAGAATGCGAGGAGGCGCTGGGTGAGAGCGGCACCCTTGCGGGCGGCCTGCCGGACCTCCTCCAGGATCTCCCTCATCTCGTTGCGCTCGAGGTCGTCGTGGAGCGTGAGATCGAGGCCCCCGATGACCACCGTCAGCAGGTTGTTGAAGTCGTGGGCCACGCCGCCCGTGAGCTGGCCGATGGCCTCGATCTTCTGGGCGTGGCGCAGCTGCTCCTCCGTGGCCCTGCGCTGGGTGAGATCCTCCAGGACCGCGATGAAGAAGAGGGGCGTTCCGGCGTCGGTGCGGACCAGGGAGATGGTGGCGTGGGCCCAGACCCAGCCCCCGCCCGTCCGCAGGAGTCGGACGTCGGCCGTGTACGGGTCGACCGCGCCGTGGAGCAAGTCGCGCATGCCCGTGCGGAGCCCCTCTCGGTCGTCGGCATGGAGCAGGTCCACGAGGGATGTGAACGACGACCCCTCCTCCGGGAGATCGAGCATGGTGCGCAGCGCCCTGTTGGCCAGGGTGACGTTCCCTTCGGGGTCCGCATGCACCAGCCCCACCGCAGCCTGCTCGAAGGTGCTGCGGAAGCGGAGCTCGCTGTCCTTGAGGGCTTGCTCGGCGGCGAGACGCTCGGTGATGTCCACGGCCACACCGGACACGCCGGTGACCTCTTCTCCCTCCCGGATGGGAGAGTAGGTGACGTCGAAGGCGAGCTGGTCTTCCCGGACCCGGACGATCCGCGTCACGGTCTGGCCCTCGAGTGCGGTGCGGATGTTCGACTCGGCCTCCGGGAACATCGTGAATGCCGAGTCTCCCACCACCTCCCCCGGCTCGAGCCCGAGAGAGCGGAGCCCCGCCCCCTGGGAGGCGGTGAAGATCCCATCGCGATCCACCGAAAAGAGGACCAGAGGTGCCTGGGAGGCGATGGCTCCCAGGCGCTCCTCACTGCGGCGCAGGGCTCGATCCCGCTCCTGGTACGAGCCGAAGAGCAGATCGAGCGAAGGCCTGTGGCTCTCGTTCGAAGAGGAATGGCCCTCGCGCTCGGAGGCGCGCACGTGCGCCCAGGCCATGGGCCAGAGGACGAACGCCGCCATGACCTTTCCCGCGAGGCCCACGGGCCAGGATGCGGCGAGATTGCTCCAACCCTCTACGGTCAGGCGGAAGAGGGCGTCGTCCGCGACCAGAGCGCCCAGGAGCGCCAGGCCGATGGCCGACCACCGGGGTAGGGAGGGCACCCGGTTCCGCAGCGTCTGATACACCACCGCGACGGCGGCGAGAGAAAAGACCAGGGAAACGGTGGACGATACGGTGACCCGCCATGACCGGCCGATGAGCGTGCCGTCGGTGCCCAGCGCGGGGAACGGCGTGGCCCCCGCCTCCAGGTGGAGCAGCCTGCCGAGCTGGATCAGGAGGATGAGCGAGCTCAGCCCCACCACGCCCAGGATCGTGACACGCGTGGGCGCCGTCCCGTCCACCACGTAGAGGACGAGGACCGCCATGACCAGGACGGGCACCAGCGTGACGCTGGAGACCTCCACGGCAGTGCTTCCCACCGGCACGAACAGCCCGGTCGAGCCCAGGGCGTGGAGGATCGTGACGAGGCCCGCCAGGAAGATGATGAACGGCGCCAGGCCGTAGCGGTGTCGCCAACGGTGGAGGAGGAGCACGCCCCCGCCCAGGAGGACCTGCTCCAGCGCCAGGAGGCCCAGGTTGACCCAGGAGGCCGATCCCGTCATGGCGCATCCTCCTGGAGCCTGCCCTGCGCACGCGCACCCATCTTGCTGGTCATGAGGCTCCGGCGGTTGGTCAGGCTGAACGAGGTGGAGAAGGGAAGCCCCACCGATGGATGCCACGCCCACCCCGGCGAGCACAAGCCCCACGCAATCTCCGTCGAGGCGCAGCGGGAGCCCGGAGCCGGCGAGACGGCTCTCTTTCCGCTATGGCTGTGTCTCCTCCCGGAGCGCCGTGGTGTTGCCCAGGCCCGAAGCCACTTCGGGGAGGATGCCACGCTCGACGTAGACGGGCCGGGCCAGCTCCCTGAGGACCGGGAGGCGCCGGTGGAACCCCAGCGCGCCGGCCACGCAGACCAGCCCGCCTCCGAAGATGGTCCAGGAGGCCCCGACCCGTGCCGCCACGGCACCGCCCAGGAGGCTGCCGAAAGGCATGACACCCATGAACGCCATGGTGTAGAGGGCCATGACCCGACCCCGCATCTCGTCACGCACCAGCGTCTGGATGACCGTGTTGCTGGACGCCATCTGGAGCATGAAGCCGAAGCCCGCCACGGCCATGAGCGCCAGGGACGGCACGAGCCATCGGGACAGGCCGAAGGCGGACAGGGACAGCCCGAAGAGTGCTGCGGCGCGGGGGATGAGACGACCCAGTCCCAGCACGCTGGTCCGGGAGGCCAGCCTGAGGGCGCCGGCCAGGGCACCGACGCCCGAGGCGCCCATGAGGAAGCCCAGTGTATGGGGACCGCCTCCCAGGGTGCGCTCCGCCACCATGGGCAGGAGCACCGTGTAGGGCATGCCCGCCAGGCTCACCAGCGCCAGGAGGAGGAGAACGGCCCGGATGGGCGCGAAGCCGAAGGCATGGTGGAAGCCGTCCGCCAGATCGTGGAGCACCTTCTTCCTCGTAGCGGACGGGACGCGCCGGACCACGTGCATGGCCAGGAGCGACGCGATGACGGCGAAGTAGCTGACGCCATCCAGAAGGAAGCACCACCCCTCACCCACCCACGCCACCAGAAGCCCCGCGATGGAGGGTCCCACCAGGCGGGCTGCGTTCACCATGGACGAGTTGAGCGCGATGGCGTTGGACAGGTCGGCCTTGTCCTCGATGAGGTCGATGAGGAGCGACTGGCGGGCCGGCGTGTCGAAGGCGTTGATGCAGCCCTGGAGCGCCTGGAGTGCCAGGATATGCCACACCTGGATGACGCCGGTGAGGGCCAGGGTCGCCAGAGCGAGGGACTGGGCGCAGGCCAGCACCTGGGTGGCCACCAGCACCCGGTAGCGGTCCATGCGATCAACCCAGACGCCGGCGAAGGAGGCCAGAAGGAATGTGGGGATCTGGCCCACGAAGCCCACGGTGCCCAGCATGGCTGCCGAGTGGGTGAGGCGCCACACCAGCCACCCCGTGGCCACGCGGGTGATCCATGTGCCCACCAGGGACACGCTCTGCCCCGAGAAGAAGAGCCGGTAGTTGCGGTGCCGGAGCGCCCGCAGCATGGCGCCGCCCCGGGAGCGGCCGGCTCCCGGGGGCACGCGATCAGCCGCCACCCAGCTCCTCGAAGCGTTGGTTGCCGATGCGGTACCGCTTCCAGTCCTTGTAGTCGAAGTGCCACCATTCGGCTTCGTAGACCGTGAAGCCCTGTGCCTCCATGGCCTGGCGGAGGAGCTCCCGGAACCAGCGTTGTCGGCTGGTGCCGCCGGGGTAGTCGGCGAAGGAGCGGGGTGACATCTCGTCGTAGCCGCCGGTCATGGGCACTTCTTCACCCGTGACCAGGTCGTAGAGCGTGAGGTCCACCGCGCAGCCCCGATTGTGGCGAGAGCCGCTTGCCGGGTCGGCCACGAAGATCCGCAGGGGCTCGGGCGTGGCGTCCCAGAACATCTTGGTCACGTACCACGGCCGGTAGCCGTCGTGGATCAGGAGTCCGTAGCCCCGGTCGCGCAGCCACGCGCTGGCCCGGACCAGCGCCTCGGCGGCGGGCCGCTGGAGGAATGCCCTGGCCTCGCTGTAGAAGACCTGCCCCATGAAGTTGTTCGTGGTGGCGTAGCGGATGTCCAGGTGGATGGTGGGGTCCAGCGTCACCAGCTCCACCAGATCCGAGGGGAGGAAGTCCCCTTCTTCCACGGGAGGCGTGGCCGCCAGCGCCTCACGGCGGAGCTCGTCGGGCGGCCGCAGGGGCGTGATGCGAAACGTCCCGCCGTCGGCCGCACCGAGGACGAGCCGGGGATATTCGGCCCCGTCCACGCCGATCCCGGTGACCGTGCCATCGCTTCCGTGCACCGTGACGCGGGTTGCGCCGTCTTCTCCGGCGAACGTGCTGTCATCGAGCGGCGTGAGCGGGTGTGCCGCTCCATGCCACGCCAGGAGGCGCAGGGACCCGGCGTCTTCCAGCAGGGAAAGCGTGTCACCGCCCGCTGCGTACTCGCCAATGAGCGGCCGCCACGCCGCAGGTGGCGGGGGCGGAGGGGTTTGGGCGACGGACGCGGCCGATGATGCGGCGTCCCGGTCCGGGGCGCGGGGCTCGCCCGGCGCGCAGGCGGCCAGCAGCGCGACAAGGAGAAGGCGTCTCATGCCACGATTGTCGCCGCTCATGAGGGGTCCGTGCAAGGCGGAGCGATCAGGCGACGCCTGGGCTCCCGGCGGGAATCCTGGCACGGATGCGTGACGACGCGCGCCGGCTCTCCCCGGACTTGACGAGGGCGAAACGGAACGCCGGGGGACCCAGGAGCTGATTCACGGCGATCATGGCGATGATGAGGGTGGCCACGTCGGGTCCCCAGACCGGGAACC
This sequence comes from Gemmatimonadota bacterium, assembly GCA_050114675.1. Lineage (GTDB taxonomy): Bacteria > Gemmatimonadota > Gemmatimonadetes > Longimicrobiales > Gaopeijiaceae > SZUA-318. The sequence goes on from JASFRY010000007.1 coordinate 12,900, forward strand.
GGTCCCGCACGATGTTGGCGATGCCCAGGGTCACCCCGGCCTGGGCGATGAAACCCATCCAGGCGTAGCGTCGAACCACGCGGTCGTCGCCCACCGCCACCGCTCCCAGCCAGGTGCTCAGGCCCAGCGCCAGGGCGCGCAGCGCGATGACGGCCAGGACGATGGCCCAGACGCTGCCGAGAATGTCCACGCGCAGGTCGGCCCCGGCCACGGCGAAGAAGAGGGCGTACACCGGGAGGGAGTTGGCCTCCAGGGCGCGCAGGAAGCGGGGCCCCTGGCGCGAGAAGTTCTGCACGTAGAAGCCGGCGGTCATGGCGATGAGGATGTACTCCAGGCCCAGGCGCTCGCTGAAGCTCACCATGAAGAAGGCCGCGAAGAGGATCACCAGGACCCGATAGGCCCCGATGCGCCGCAGATACTGGGCCAGGAGCCAGCCCACACCCAGGCCCACGGCCAGCGACATCAGGATGGAGAGGAGCACCTCCCCCAGGGTCTGGTAGGAGAACGCGGCGTCGGGGTCCGCTACCACCACAGCCAGGGGAATGAGGATGGCCATCAAGATCAGGACCACCACGTCCTTCACCACGGTGATGCCCAGGACCGTCTCGGTCAGGACACCACGGGCGTGCTCCTCGGTGATGATGGCGATGGTGGTGGCTGGTGACTTGGCCACCGCCACCAGTCCGAAGATCAGGCCCACCGCCAGGGCGGCCCGGGGAGGCGCGTCGCGGAGGAAGGGGACCAGGCCACGGCCCAGGTAGACCGCCCCCACCACGAGGACGAAAACGATGACCACCTGGGCAGCCAGAATGGACCCGATGCTGAACATTCGGCGGCGCACCGCCGACATGCGGAGCTCCCCTCCGGCCGTGAGGGCGATGAGGCTGAGCGCGCCTCCGTTGATGAGCCGGAAGTCTTCCACGGCCTGGCGTGGGAGGATGCCCAGGACGTACGGGCCCACGATGATCCCGAGGATGAGGAAGCCGGTGATGCGCGGGAGCTCCACGGCACTGCTCACCAGGCCGGCCAGATAGGCGGCCAGCAGCAGGAACCCCATGAGCATGGTCTCGCCGCCCGGACCCAGGTAGCCGTGCCCCACCGACGCGATGGCGTAGGTGATGCCCAGAAGCACGATCAGGGTGAGGAAGCGCCGCATGGCCGTGTCGCGGTGGCGAGGGTGCGAGGTGGCGACCTGCTGGAGCCTAGCACGTTGCCGAGCCGGATGCATCTCTCGCGCGACGGACGTGACGGGCCCAGACTGCTCTTCCATGAGACCTCTTCTCGCCGTCGCGGCGCTGGGCGCCGCCGTCTGGGCCTGCAGCCCTCCCGACCCCCTGCCGTCGCGAAGCGATGCTCGCCCGTCGCCTCCATCGATGATGGCCACCTACCAGCGTCTAGCTCGGGCGACCATCTCCGGTGAGCGAGCACGCGACATGGTGGCGTTCATGGACGCCTACTTCCGTGTGCCGGGGAACGAGGGATTCAACGCTTCCATCGGGCGGGTCGTGGAGGCCCTGGAGGAGGCGGGCTATGTGCCCGAGGGTCCGGGTGCGGACCGCCTCACCTACCGCGTCGAGCGGCGACCCATGGCGCGCGCTACCTGGGAGCCGGCGTCGGGGAGCCTGACGCTGATGGGTGCCCGGGCGCCACTTCTGGCCTTCGCCACCAACAAGAACCTCATCGCCATCAATTCCTATCCCACGGCGGAGGACGGTGTGGAGGCCGAGGTCGTGGACGTGGGAGCCGGCCGACCCGAGGACTTCCGGGGGAAGGACGTCCGGGGCCGTATCGTCTTCGGCGAGACCTCGGTGGGCAGGCTCTTCACCGAGGCCGTCCAAAAGCGAGGAGCTGCGGGCGTGCTCGCCTACCGCATCCCCGGGTTCAACCATCCGGACCGGCACCCCGACGTCATCTCCTTCTCGTCCATCCCCCAGGACGCCGATGCGCGCTCGTGGGGATTGCTCCTTTCGCTCCGGGCCCGGAATACCCTGAGGGAGGCTCTCGCCCGGGGGCCGGTCCGGGCCCGGGTACGCGTGGACACCCGGGTCTACCCGTCCGAGGAGGAGACCCTGGTCGCCGAGGTACGCGGCGGCGCCTCACCGGAGGAGCGGTTCGTCCTCAGCGCTCACGTGCAGGAGCCGGGCGCCAATGACAACGCCACGGGGGTGGCCGCCCTGAGCGAGGTGGCGCGGGTCCTGGCGCAGGGGCTGCGGACCGGGACCTTCGCGCCGGCGCGCACGGTAACCATGCTCTGGGGCGACGAGATCCGCTCGACCCGACGCTACATGGAGGAGGATCCACGGCGCGCCGAGGGCGTGCGATGGGGCTTGAGCCTGGACATGGTGGGAGAGGACACGTTGAAGACGGGTGGGAGCTTCCTCATCGAGAAGATGCCCGACCCTTCGGCGGTGTGGACCCGGGGCGCGGACCACCACACCGAGTGGGGCGGCGGCGAAGTCACGGTGGATCAGCTCACCCCCCACTACTTCAACGACTTCGTCCTGGGTCGCTGCCTGGACCAGGCCCGGGGCAGGGGCTGGGCGGTGAGCACCAACCCCTTCGAGGGAGGGAGCGACCACGTGCCGTTCCTGCGTGCGGGGGTCCCGGGCCTCCTCATGTGGCACTTCACCGACGTCTACTATCATACCGACGGTGATCGGCTCGAGATGGTATCGCCCACCGAGCTCGAGAACGTGGGAGTGTGCGCGGCGGTCTCGGCCATGACGCTCACCTCGGCCGACGCCGCTGTCACCGCCTTCCTGGTGGATGAAGTGGAGGGCGCGGCCCTGCGCCGCCTCCAGGGAGAGGCGGCTCTGAGCCGCCGAGCCGTGGACGCAGGCGGAGCTCTCGACCACGAGCGGAACATCCTGAAGACGTGGGCCTCCTGGTACGACGGGGCCCTGGCGTCCATGGAGGACATCGAGGTTGGAGGGGCTCCCGCATCGACGCGTGAACGAATCGCCCAGGCTCGAAGGCGTGTCGCCCGGGCCGGAAGAGCCGTCCAGGAGGAGATCATCCCATGAGCCCATGCCTGCGCACCGTGGCCGCCGTCCCCCTTCTTCTCATGGCAGTGGGCTGTGCGCATGATCCCGCGCCAGCGCCCGGCAACGGGCCCGATCCACGGGCGGTGGTCTATCAGCCCGGCGAGGTGGACAAGGCCCCCGAGCTCATCCAGTGCGGGGACTGGATCGACCATGGAGAGGTCCGGATCACCTATGCCGTGGTGCAGTTCGTGGTGAGCGCAACCGGGGAGGTCCGGAATCCCCGGGTCATCGAGGCGCCGCCCCGCATGCCGGAGCTGGGCCTGGAGGCCATGCGCATCGCCCGCACCTGTCAGTACAGGGCGGCGATGCGGGGAGGAAAGCCCGTGGCCGTGCGGTGGTCCAAGCGGTTCGACTTCGTCATGGAGTGACCCGTCCGGCGGTGGCGCGAAGGATCCAAGCCGGCTTCCCGTAGTACCACCACCCGGCACGATCCTCTGGGAAATGGCGAAACATCGTGAGCACGCTGGCGCTCGCAGAACGACAATCCGATATCCTTGCGGCCCTGCGGGGCCTGGAAGGCAAGGCCACGGTAGGCGACGTGGTGGCCGCCACGGGCCTCAAGGCCGACGATTCCGAGGCCGCCCTCAAGGCGCTCCTCGAGAGCCACCACGGACACCTGGCGGTAACCGACTCCGGCGACCTCCTCTACAATTTCGATCCCAAGCTCATCGAGCGCGGAACCGAGCCGCTTCTGGCCCGCATGAAGCGCGGCGCCTGGAACGTCTTCTCCAAGGCGTTCAAGGCCTGGATCGTCATCATGCTGGTGGTCTACTTCGTGATCTTCGTGGCCCTGGTCCTGGCGGCGCTCTTCGCCAACGACCGGGCCGGGGGAGACCGGAGAGGGGGCGGCTGGGGAGGCAGAGGGCGCCGACGGGGCGGAGGGCTTCCCATGCCCAACCTCCTCTTCTGGTACTGGATCTGGAGCCCGCGCTGGTACCTGGGACGCCCCTACTACGGCCATCGCTGGGAGCGGACCCTCTCCAAGGAGGACCGGGTCCCGTTCTACAAGAAGGTGTTCGCTTTCGTGTTCGGGCCCGATCGTCCCCGGCCCACGCAGCAGCAGCTCGACCGGAGCACGCTACGCCTGATCCGGGCCCGCCGGGGGGTGGTCACTGCGGCCGACCTGGTGGAGCACACGGGCGCGACGCTGGAGGACGCGCAGGACGAGATGGGGCGCCTGGTGGGCGCCTACGGGGGCGAGCCCGTGGTCTCCCACGACGGTGAGCTGACCTACGCCTTCCCGGAGCTCATGACCAGCGCCCACGGGCCGGTGACCACCCGGGAGCCCAACCCTGCATGGATGCGCCTGGAGTACCCGCTGGAGCTCACGGGCAACAGCGCCGGAGCCAACGCGGCCGTGGCCGGGATGAACGGTTTCACGCTGGTGGCGGCGGCCACGTCGCCCTGGTTCATCTTTCCACGCCTGGGCATCGGCGGGATGGGCGCGTTCATCGGTCTCGTGGTCGTGCCGGTGATCTTCAGCCTCATGTTCTTCAGCATACCCGGTCTCCGCATGCTGGGGGTGAAGCGCGAGAACCGCAGGCGAGCCAAGCGGAACGTGCGTCGCGTGGTGCTGGGACTCGCATACCGACGCTCCGTGGAGGGCAGCGGCATCACCGTCGAGGAGGCCTTCCACCACGCCGCCTCGCGTCTCGAGCACCAGAAGGTCAGCCAATCCGACGTGGAGAAGGTGGTCAACCACCTGGCCGCCGAGTTCGACGCCGACGTGGAGCCGGCGCCCGATGGTCGACTGGTCTTCCGCTTCCCGGAGATCCGGAAGCAGCTGGCGTCGGGTGAGGCCGTGCGGCGCGCGCTTTCTCTGGATACGCGAGACATGGGCGCCGTGGTCTTCGACACGGGGGATACGGCCGCCCAGGCCGACGCCCGTGACCAGGCGGCCTTCGACCGCGAGCTGGAGGGCGCCGATCTGAGCGGGTACATCCCGTCGCCGGATCGGGTGGGGTACGAGGCAGAATACGACCTGGTGGCCTTCGACGAGGAGCTGAAGCGCCGGGGGCAGGTCCTGGCGTAGACCCGCCCCCGGGCTCACGGCGTGGGGATCAGCCCCCGGTTCGCTCCAGTCGCACCACTCCGGAGATCCTGCGCATCTTCTCGCGGCGGGCGGCGCTCATGAAGGCGCCGGCGATGCGCCAGATCCACGCGCCTCGCATCTCCCGGCCCAGGCGGCGCCCCTCCTCACCCTGGGAGTAGAACGCCGTCTCCCGCCACCCCAGGGGCTCGAAGAAGGCCGTGCCCTCCTCCGGCGCGAACTGGAAGCGGGTGTCGTTGCCCCGTGTGGACCGTGCCCACGTCCGGTTCATCCACTGGATGAGCCAGGGGCTGGCCAGGTCGATGATCCACGACCGGAAGGCGGGCACTCGTGCCAGGTCCGACGCCAGCGCCGTCACGTTCTCTTCCGTGAGATAGACCAGGAGCCCCTCCGTGAGGACCACCGCCTTCTCGTGGCCATCGCCCACAGCCGCCAGCGTGCGCCGGCGCGCGCCGGCATCGGTGAGGTCGGCCCGCACCGCCTCGTAGGCGCACCGCGGGGTCTCTCCGGCGAGGACGTCCAGCTTGTAGTCCAGGATGCCGGGGAGATCCACGTCCATCCAGCGCAGGTCGGCCGGCAGGTCCATGCGCCACGGTCGGGTGTCCAGGCCGGCGGCCAGGTTCACCACCAGGTCCACGCCGTCGTCGTGCACCGCCTTGCGCACCAACTCGTCGATGACGGCGGTGCGCACGATCATGGCCCACGCCGTGTCGCGCCCGCGCTTCACCGTATTGACGATGCGCTCACCCTGCTCGCCGGCCAGGCGGCGGGCGTAGGGGTCCCGGAAGATGGCGTCGGGGCGCTCGGTCTCCATGGCCCGGTAGAAGGCGACCCACCGCGCGGTGTCGGAGATGTGCTCGATGGTCATGGTGCCTCCGCAAGGTGGAAGCGGCTGAATCGTCGGATCGTCAGGCGCTCTCCCAGGAGGCCCGCCGTCTCCTCCAGGAGTTGCCCGACCGTCTTGCCGGGCTCGCGAATCCACGGTTGAGCCAAGAGTGCCGACTCCGCGGGGTCGTTCCCCTCGGGAGTCGACCCCTCGTCGATCACCTGAGGCGCCGCCGCGGCCACCTGTTCGGCCAGGCGCGTCACCAGGTCTTTGAACTCGGTCGTGCGGGCCACAAAGTCGGTCTCACACGTGACTTCCACCAGGGCGCCCAGCTTGCCCGTGTGATGCACGTAGCTGCCCACCAGGCCCTCACCGGTCTCGCGTACGGCGCGACGCTCGGCTTCGGCACGCGCTTGCTCCCGTAGTTGCTCCTCGGCCCGGCCCATGTCGCCGTCCGTGGCCTCCAGGGCCTGGCGGCATTGAAGGACGCCGCTCCCCGTGCGGGCCCGGAGCTCCTTGAGCTGGTCGAGGGTGATGCGTGTCATGGTGTCCACCTCCTTCCGGTGCGGTGATGGGGCGCCCCGGGGGAGATCCCGAAGCGCAAAAAGCCCCGTCCGTGACCGGTCACGGGCGGGGCGCGGAATGCCCTTCGGGAATCGGAGCGGAGATGCGCTAGCCTGCGGCGCCTCCTGCGACGACACCTCCACCCGTGCCGAAGCACGCCCGGGGGTCTCGATGACCCCGGGGATCGCACGCGCACAGGATGGAAGTCGTCTGTCCGATGTTCATGATGACGGAAACCCTACCCCGACCTCGGTTCCAGGTCAACGGGCGGCCGCGCAGGGAGGCGCCGCGAGACCTGGTGGCGGCGTGTGGCGTAGGCGCATTGACAGGAGCCCCGGGCCGCCGGATCCTGACCCCTTCGGGACCCTCGCCATCACAACACAGGAGGGCGGCCATGAGCCACCTTCGCAGAGCCTTTTCCGGCGCGACGCCTGTCGTGCCGTTGGGAACCCTCGCCCTTTGCCTGGTCCTCGCGACGAGCCTCGGCGCCCAGAACCGGCCCCGGCAGCAGGTCATCATGGACTCGGCCCGGGCCCGGCTGCTCTACGTCAGTGACGAGTGGGAGGACCACCCGGTCACCGACTATGCCGAGGACATGCGGGAGAAGGCCCACATCGACAGCGTCTTCGAGGCGGTGACCCGGGGTGTGGTGGATTACCGCAAAGTCTCCTACCGCAGCCGGATCGACGGCCTGGAGATCCCGGCGTACGTGTTCCAGCCCCTGGAGAAGCGAGGCCCCCGGGGCCACGCTGCCATGGTATGGGTGCACGGTGGCGTCCACGGCAACCTGAGCGCCAACTACTGGCCCTTCATCCGGGAGGCGGTGGAGCGGGGCTACGTCATCATCTGCCCGGAGTACCGTGGCAGCACCGGGTACGGCGAGGAGCATCACCGCGCCATCGACTATGGTGGCTACGAGGTGGACGACGCGATCCAGGGGTACGAATGGCTCACCACCAACCTGCCTCACGTGGATCCGGAGCGGGTGGGCATCATGGGCTGGAGCCACGGCGGCTACATCACGGTGCTCGCGGTGAGCCGGGCCCAGCACCCGTTCAAGGCCGGCGCCGCCATCGTGCCGGTGACCAACCTCATCTTCCGGCTCTCCTTCAAGGGCCCCTACTACCAGCGCGGCTTCTCCACCCAGAAGCGCATCCAGGGCCTCCCCTTCGAGAAGCGGGAGATCTACAAGGAGCGCTCCCCCTACTACCAGGTCGATGACCTGAAGACGCCCCTCCTCGTGCACGTCTCCACCAACGACCAGGACGTGAACTTCGAGGAAGACGGAATGCTGGTGTACAAGCTGCGCGCGCTCCACCCCGACATCACCGAGACCAAGATCTACGTGGACCCCGCGCCGTGGGGCCGCAGCGTGGGCCACGCCTTCAGCCGCCGTGTGGATCCGGAGACGCTGGAACGGGTGGATTCACCCGCGCAGCGGGACTCGTGGAATCGCACGTGGACGTTCTTCGAGTGGCACCTCCGGCCCTACGAGGATCCCAACAACCCGATCCCCGTCCGCACGGGTCCAGGCGGCGAGTAGGCTGCCGACGACCGGGGGCGCCGATGGCGCCGGTGTGCGACGCAGCCCGGTGGAGCCTCGGGAGCGGCGGCCGCGCTACAGGCGGAAGAGGTAGGAGAGCTTGAGGAAGAAGCCGTCGGCTATGGGCTCCTTGGCGCCGAGCCCGTAGCCGTACGGTCCTTCCATGAGCCGGCTGTACCCCACGAAGAAGATGGTCCCCGGCGACGGCTCGTAGGACAGGAGCGCCTGGCCCTGGAAGGTCCCCCGGTCCCTGGCGTCCTGCAGGACCCCGCCGATGAGGACCGGCTCGCCGGTGACCGGGTGGCGGAGCGCCGACTGGCGCTCCAGGTCATACTGGCCGATGACCCGTGCGAAGACCGAGCGGCCGAACTGGTACTGGAGCCGCACCCGGGAGAGGTTCACGGTGCTGAACACCGAATGGTCGGCGCTTCGCCACAGCCGCGCCCAGGTGTAGCTCAGGTTCACCTTCCAGGCGATGTCGGGTGTGATCTCCAGGGATGGGGCGAGCCTGAGCTCCAGGCCCTGGTCGCCTTCGTCGAAGAGGGGGATCTCCCGCAGGTAGGAGAGCCCGGTGAGGCGGAGCCGGTCGTCGAAGCGCACGTTGGGGATGAGCGCTGCCGCCAGCATGCCGTGGAGGTCCGGCGGCAGCGGATAGGGCACGGTGGAGCCGTCGGCCCGTTGCACCTCATGCCCGGCGAACTGGTCGGGCTGGAAGAGGAAGTTTCCCCAGCGCAGGATGGCGGTGAGGCTCCGCGCGCCCCGGAAGGTCACCGTGGGCTGGAGCTCGATCTCGTACTCGTAGGGTCCCGCCCCGTCCCAGAACGCCTGATGGTCGAAGAAGTTGTTGGAGCGTGCCTCCACGCCCCACCGCTCCAGGGTGGCGCCCACCGGTCCGTAGCGGTTGAACCCCCAGGTGAGCTGGGCTTCGGTGTCTCCTACCCGGGGGATGTAGCCCGACGAGGCCCGGAAGTCCGGATGGATGTCCTCGAGCTTGGCGTGGTAGTAGGTGTCGCGCCCGCTCCGGTCCAGATAGACCGTGACGAAAGGGCGGGGCCTCACCGCCTCACCCGCGGCACCCGTCGCTGTCCAGCTGGCCGTGGCCTGGGTCTCCAGGGTGTAGCGCCCGCCGAAGAGGAAGCGCGCGTCGGCAGAGGCGACGCGGTTGTAGGCGCCGCTCCCGCCGGTGACGGTCCGATCCGTGTAGAGCATGCCCAGCGAGGACCCGGAGCCCACGTCGCGCCGGACGCGTACGAGGTTGAAGACGGCGTTCCCCGTGCCCCCGAAGACCGTGGAGGGACTCTGGTCCACCGACCCCAGCCAGGCGACGCTGGTGGCGCCTACCTTGCCGGTGAGCTTGGCGCCGGCGATGGGGTCCACGATGCGCCGGGTGTGCACCAGGCGCTGGGTGGTCCTGTAGATCTCCGAGCCCTCGAGGAAGAAGGGCCGCTTCTCGGGGAAGAAGAGGGCGAAGCGCTCGTTGACCTGGATCTGGTCCACGTCGGCCTCGACCTGGCTGAAGTCTGGGTTCACCGTGGCGTTGAGGACCAGATTCGGGGTGATTCCCACCCGCGCGTTGCCGCCGATCTGGGGCTCCACGCTCCCTCGGCGGAATGCGCCGTCCCGCTGCGCCCCCTCCAGCTTGCCCGTGGCCACCGGGTTGATCTCCACCAGCCGCTTGGGCCGGATGTCGTGGAGCCCCACCAGCCGGCCGCTCTGGGCGAGGACGCTGCTGACCTCCAGGGTGAGGGGCGCCCACGACGACTTGAAGTCGCTCCGGGTGACGCCACGGGCGATCTGGAGGCCCCAGTCCTGGGTGGAGGTCCGGGGGAAGCGCAGCGAGACGTAGGGGATGCGGATCTCGGCGATCCATCCGTCGTCCACCACCCGTCCCATGGAGTCCCAGATGAAGTCCGGGTTGAAGTCCACCTTGGGCCCCGTGGGGCTCCCCATGGGCCGGATGCTCTCCTGCCACATCCCGTCGGTCTGGATGCCGTAGGGGTTCACGAAGAAGGCATACGCCTGACGCTGGTCGTCGAAGGTGTCCAGCATGATGCGGACCCAGTCGTCTCCGAAGGACGAGCGGTCGCGCTCGGTGTAGTGGACCAGGATCCCGTCGGGGTCGTCGTCGTAGGCGTGGATCCCGAAGTAGATGGCATCCGCGGCGTAGAAGACCCGCACTTCGGTGCGCTGCGACGCCGCGACACCCTCCACCGGCGTGTACTGGGTGAAGCCCGTGAGAACGGCTGCCGATCCCCACTCGGATTCATCGAGCCGGCCGTCGACCGAGATGCGAGGAGACTCCACCCGGGGCGCGTCCACCGAGAGATCCCCATCCCGACCGCTGTAGACGCGGGAGGGGCCGGCCTGCTGGACGGCCAGAGCCAGCGAGAGCAGGGGCAGGATCAAGAGCGGTCCGGGGCTGGGGGAAGGTCGGCGGCGGAGGGTAGGGGACGCCCGATGCTTCGCGCAAGAACAGCCATGCCCGCCGACCGGTGGCGGGATGCCGCCGCCGGATCAGCGGACTTCGGTTCCCTCGGCCTCGAGCCGCTCCCTGAGCGAGTCGGTCAGGAGGTTGTGCGCTGCCACCAGCGAGCGGCACGCCGTTTCGGTGGAGCGGAGGCTGTCGGCCCGCGCGCGCCACGTCGCTACCGAGTCGTTGTAGGCATCGAAGTGGCGCAGATACTCCTCGTACTGCTCTTCGGGGACGCCCCGTTCGTCCAGGGATTCGAACGCCCGCACCCGGGCGCGCAGCGAATCGATGCGCCGGTCGAACGCGCGGAACCGGTCTTCCTGGTACGCCAGCGTGTTCCGGCACGAGTCCGCGGCGACCCTGGCCTGGTAGATGCGCCCCTGGAGGGCACGGACCTCACGGAGCGTGCGCTGGTGGTCCACGATGTTGAGCATGCCCACCACCACCATGGCGACCAGGAGAAGGCCGCCCAGGGCGGGGAGGGCGCGCTTCAGGCGAGGATTCATGGGCATGGAGGAGGCTGGCACGCGGGCTTTGCGGCGTCAACGGGGGGCAAGGCGGGGCAGGCGCCTTCCGGGGTGCGCTTGCGTCCGGCTCCCGCGGTTCCGTACCAGTGAAAAGAAGCGATCTTCCCTCCCGAGGAGCGAACGTGATGACCTGCCCCGTCGCTTCGGAGCTCCCGGTGCCGGCCCTCCGGCACCCCGTCCTTCCCGCGCTCCTCGCCTGCGCGGCCCTGGCCTGGTCCGGGGTCCGCCCTCCGTCCATCCTCATCGCTCAGGAGGTCGCTCCCGAGCAGGTGGATGCGCT
>JASFRY010000008.1:0-23955 GCA_050114675.1 Gemmatimonadota bacterium
CTCCTGGTGTTCCCTATGGACCTCTCGTCGGACTACTCGCCCGACGTCATTCCCATTTCCCTGACGTGGCACGGCAACAATGTAGCGGGGGTGGTGCTGGCACTGGCGATCCTGGTGGGGGCCCTGGTGGCCTGGCGGAGGTCCGACATGGGCCGGGGGCGCACCACGGCCAAGGCCGCGGCCTTCGGGGTGGTGTGGTTCATCATCACCATCTCGCCCGTGTCCAACGTCCTCTTCCTGAGCGGGGTGCTCCTGGCGGAACGCACCCTGTACCTGCCGTCGGTGGGCTTCGTGGCCGCCGTCGGCTGGCTCGTGGTGCGTCTGGCGCGCGAGCGCCGGGTGGTGGCGTGGGGCGGGGTGGCGGTGGTCGTCGGGCTCATGAGCTGGAAGACCTGGAGCCGGAACGCCACCTGGCGGGACAACATCACGGTCTTCGGGACCATGATCCAGGACTATCCCTATTCGGGGCGGTCCCAGTGGGTCCTGGGCGACCTCTTCTTCCAGAAGGGTCGACCGGAGCAGGGCCTCGTGTCGTACCGGGCTGCCATCAACATCCTCGGGCCCCACTACCAGCTCATCACGGAGATCTCCAAGAAGCTGATCGGCGCCGAGTACTACGAGGCGGCGAAGCGCCTCCTCATGTTCTCGTGGCGCGAGCATCCCGAGCTCTCGGTGGCGCCGGGGCTCCTGGCGGTCGTCTATTCCGAGGAGGGGAACGCCCGGGAGACGGAGCACTGGTGTCGGATCGCCCTCTCCATCGACAACGACGACGCGGTGCGCCACCACCTCCTGGCGTGGGCCCTGGCGGAGCAGGGGCGGTGGGACGAAGCGGTGATGGCCCGCAAGAACGCCATCGCCCAGGGACAGGGGGACTACTGGCAGCAGTGGGTCTCCCTGGCGTACCTCCAGGCCTATGCCGGGGACACGGTCGCCGCCAGGACGGCGCTGGATTCCGCCCTGGTGAAGGCTTCGACCCGGGCGGCGCGGCGCCAGGTGGACTCGCTGTGGGCGGTGCTCAAGGACAGCGTGGCGGCCCGGCCCTCGCCCTCGTCGGGCGGCGTCGGCCCCCCGCCGGTTCCCGGCTCTGCAGGCTCCCCGTCCACGGGCGGATAGCCGCGCAGGGCGGGGAGAAACCGGGATTCCTTCACCCGTCAAGCGTCCCACGGGGGACTCTTGCAATCCGAGGGCACCCTTGCAGAATCCCATGACAATTTGCCGGGCGCCTGAAGAAGCCATGGGTGTGGAAAACTCCGTAATGCGTTGATTGACAGTACTTTGTGGGCAGATAAGACGGAATGGACCCGACTTTGCACCTTCCCACCGCGGTATACGGCCCTGTTTCACTTCACACCTGGAGTCACAAGATGCGGGACAACAAGGGTTTTACCCTCATCGAGCTCCTCATCGTGGTGGTGATCATCGGAATCCTGGCTGCCATCGCCATTCCGAAGTTCTCCGCGACGCGTGAGAAGGCGTACTTCGCCGCCATGAAGTCGGACATCAAGAACCTGGCTTCGCAGGAGGAGATCTACTACGCCGACAACTACTCGTACACGACCAGCACCACGGACCTGGCGTTCACCAACTCCGAGGGCGTGACGGTCGCCATCGCCGCCTCGACGTCCGGTTGGGCCGCGTCGGCCACGCACTCGGCTCTCGGCACCGCCGAAGGGTGCGCGCTCTACTACGGGACCGCCACGGCTCCCACCGTGGGCACCGCCACCCCGACGTCTCCGGGCGAGGTCGCCTGCACGAGGTGACGCGGTTGTCTCGCCCGCGCATGACGCGGGTGTGATCTGAAGCTGGGACGGGCGGCCCGGGGCCCCCGGGTCGCCCGACCGGCTCCCCTTCCGATCGCGACGATCCCCCCCTTCACAGCGAGGTCCACGATGGACAGCAAGCGCGGCTTCACGCTCATCGAGCTGCTCATCGTCGTCGTGATCATCGGGATCCTGGCGGCCATCGCCATCCCCAAGTTCAATTCCGTGCGGGACAAGGCCTTCTTCGCGGCCATGAAGTCGGATCTGCGGAACCTGGCGAACCTCCAGGAGCTCTACTACAACAACTACTACACGTATTCGAACGACCCCGTAGCCCTCACCTTCACCAACTCCGAGGGGATCACGATCAACATCCCCGAGGCCACGAACACGGGGTGGTCGGCCTCGGCGACCCATGTCGCGCTCCCGTCCACCGACGCCTGCTCCATCTACCACGGGAACGCGGCGCAGCTGGCTCCGGCCACCGTACCTTCCACCGTGGAGTGCACCCGCTGACGGCGGGCCGGATCTCCTCCACGCCTTGCCGGGTCGGACCCCCATCGCGCACTTTCCTCCCCGCGACGTCCCGACACCCCCAGTCCGCGAGGTCCTGTTGCCGGCACCCAGGCCACTTCGGCGGGAGCTCCTGAGCTCCTTCGGCATCCTCTTCGCCGGCGGCGTCCTCTTCGCGGGCATGGGCCTGGCGTTCCTCCTCCCCGGGCTCGAATCGCCCGGCGAGGGCATCCTCTACGTCGTCATCCTCGTGGTTGCCGACCTCGGGGTCCTCTTCATCTTCGGCAGCGCCATGCTGAAGCGCTCCCTCGTGGCGCCGCTGGAGCGCCTGGCCTCCGACGCCCGTCGCATCGCCGAGGGGGACTACCATCACCGGCCGGAGCCGCTGCCGCGCCTCGAGCTGGATCACGTCAGGAAGAGCGTGAACGCCATGGCCGACCGGCTCATCGCCGACCAGGAGGTTCTGGCGGAGAACGTGGCGTCGCTGGAGCGCAGCAACGACGAGCTCATCCAGGCGAGGAACCAGGTCATCCACACGGCGCGCCTGGCATCGGTGGGCACCCTGGCGGCGGGCATCGCCCACGAGGTGGGCAATCCCCTCGGCGCCATCATGGCGTTCGTCGACGTAGCCCGGGCGCGTATGGCCGACGAAGGCGGAGATCCGGAGCTTCTGGACTCCATCCGGGAGGAGGCGCGGCGCATCGACCGCATCGTCCGGGGACTGCTCGACTATGCGCGCCCGAAGGAAGCCCAGGCTTCGCCGGCTTCCCCCGCCGACGTGCTGGACCGGGTGCGGGATCTTCTGGAGAACCAGGGCAAGCTCGACCTGGTCGAAGCCTCGTGGGAGATCGATCCCCGCGCGCCGGACGTGGTCATGGAGCCTCATCGGCTCGAGCAGGTTCTCGTGAACCTCCTCCTCAACGCATTGGATGCGATGAGGACCGCAGTGTCGCCCCAGATCGTCGTGCGCCTCAGCGTCGAGCAGGGGACGGCGGCGACGCTGCCCACGCGCCGGGCCGACGATCCTCCGGGCATCAACTACATGCACCGACGGCGTGTCGCCCACGACGAAGGCGGCAAGGGCATCAACCCCCTCTTCACGGCTCATCATGTGGTGGTCATCGAAGTGGAGGACAGCGGCCCGGGAATTCCGGAAGACGACTGGGACGCGGTGTTCGACCCCTTCTTCACCACCAAGGAGCCGGGGCAGGGCACGGGGCTCGGACTCTCCATCTGCGCACGCCTGGTCGAGGGCATGGGAGGCCACATCGAGGTGGGAGGGAGCCCCCTGGGTGGAGCCCGCTTCATCATCCGTCTGCCCGGTGCCCCTGAGCAGGCCTCCATGAACGTCCTCGAGCTCGAGCCGAGCGCTGCACCGAAAGAGGAAGACCGAGCGTGAAGATCCTCATCATCGACGATGACGCGGGACTGAGGAAGTCCCTCTCTCTCATCCTGGGCGACGCCGGATACGAGGTGCTGCAGGCCGAGGATGGAGAGTCGGGTCTGGCCGTCGCGGCGGAGCAGAAGCCCGATCTCATCCTCTGTGACGTGCGCATGCCCAAGTTGGACGGGCTGGGCTTCCTGGAGCGGTACGGAGAGACGGACGGCGACGCCCTGATCCTGGTCATGACCGCCTATGGCAGCCTGGACATGGCGGTGGAGGCCATGAAGCGCGGCGCCTACGACTACCTGCCCAAGCCCTTCGGCGCCGACGAGGTGCTGCTCACGGTGCGAAAGGCCGAGGAGCGGGAGCAGCTGCGCAAGGAAGTGGGACGTCTGCGCAGCGAGGTGCAGGTGGATCGGCGCTTCCGGGAGATCGTGGCGTCGTCGGGCGCCATGCGCCGCGCGCTGGACGTAGTGGGGAAGGTGGCGAAGCATACTTCGCCGGTCCTCCTCTCGGGCGCCAGCGGGACGGGGAAGGAGCTGGTGGCCCGGCTCATCCACCGCGAGAGCCCCCGGGCCGACCGCCCCTTCGTGCCGGTGAACTGCGGAGGCATTCCCGAGCAGCTCCTGGAGTCGGAGTTCTTCGGCTTCGTCCGGGGCGCCTTCACCGGTGCGGATCGGGACAAGCCCGGCCTGTTCGAAGCCGCCGACGGCGGGACCCTCTTCCTGGACGAGGTGGGCGAGCTCTCCGGTGCGCTCCAGGTGAAGCTCCTGCGGGCCCTGCAGGAGGGGGAGGTGCGCCGTCTGGGATCGACGGAGACGAAGCAGGTGGACGTCCGCATTATATCCGCTACCAACCGTGACCTCGAGGAAGCGGTGGAGGCAGGTGAGTTCCGCGAGGATCTCTACTACCGGCTGGCGGTGGTGCCCATCCACCTTCCCCAGCTCCGGAGCCGGCGCGAGGAGCTCCCCGAGCTGGCGCACCACCTCATGGAGCGTCACGCCCAGCGTCTCGGGCTGGAGGTGGAGGGGATCGAGCCCGAGGCCATGGAGGTGCTCCTCGAGTACGGCTGGCCGGGCAACATCCGGGAGCTGGAGAACGTTCTCGAGCGTGCCATGATCCTCACCGAGGGTCCAAAGGTCGGCATCGACGACCTGCCCGAGTCGGTGCGGCGTCCGCCTCCGGACACACCCACCCTGGCCGGCGACACCGACGACCTGTCGGTGAAGCGCCACGGGGCGCGGCTGGAGAAGCATCTCATCCAGGTCGCACTCGACCGCACCGGCGGGAACAAGACGCAGGCGGCCGAGCTCCTGGAGCTCTCTCCCCGGGCGCTGCGCTACAAGATCCAGGAGTACGGGGTCGAGTGAGGCATCGCTTCC
The DNA here is from genome assembly GCA_050114675.1 of Gemmatimonadota bacterium. Lineage (GTDB taxonomy): Bacteria > Gemmatimonadota > Gemmatimonadetes > Longimicrobiales > Gaopeijiaceae > SZUA-318. Next base: position 5,040 of record JASFRY010000008.1, read on the forward strand.
CCGACGCGCGGTCGGGGAGGATCGGCGCCTTGGCCACGCCGCGCTCGGCGGTCAGCGTGGTTCGTGCGGCCGCCAGCGCAGGATGAAGTCGCCGATGATGGTGGCCCGAGGGTAGCGCGCCCGCAGACCCGCCAGGAGATCCTTTGGAGGCGGACCCGAGAAGCGGAGCTTCCGGTTCAGCACGATCACGTCCACCCCCTTGGCGTCCAGCGTGTTCAGGATCCGGTCGGTGCGGCCGGCCGGCTCGTCGAAGAAGTCGAAGAGGGTGGGCGTGGGGTTGCGGAGTCCCGAGAGGAAGTACACCTCGGGGAGGTCCGGCGTCGCGAAGGTCCACGACGAAGTGGACAACTCCCGCATGGCACCCACGAGGCGCTCGTATTGCTCCTTGTCGTGGGGGGAGACCCTGAGGTTGCCCCCACGCGGGAGGTCGAGCCGCGCCGTGGCCTTTGTGGGATCGTAGGGGAAGCCCCCGGCCACGAAGAGGGCGCCGCTGTTGATCCAGCGGGCGCTGAACAGGAGGAGGAAAGCCAGGAACGCCACGAAGACGGGGCGTCGTCCCAGCTCCCTCCCCTCCAGAGCCATCAGGGCCGGTACCAGCGCGGGGAGCGCGTAGAAGAGGTAGATGGCGCCGGAGAAGGGAAACTGGATGAGGACCACGCCTCCGGCCACGGCCACGGCGGCCAGCACCTGCTGGGACCGCGCCCCCTGGTTCCCGCGGCGCGCGGCGGCGATGAGCCACGCCACTCCGACCACCGCCACCATGGGCTCCAGGGCGTTGAGGACGTACCACATGGGGGGGAAGAGCGCCCGGGGCGCCGGGACGGCCAGGAGGGCCACGCCCGCCAGCGCCACGACGGCGGCGGAGATCCTTCGCCAGCGTAGGGACGGCAGCGCGTCCAGAAGGAGCAGCCCGGACACGGGCAGGACCACCCAGAGGGTCGCGAGCCCGGGGGGCCGCGTGGCCGCGAAGGCCAGGCGGCGGGTCGGCGCGGCGAAGAGGCCGCGCACCAGGTCTCCAGTGGCGCCCGCACCGACGTAGACCAGGACGAGCACGACCACCGGAGCTGCCACACCGAGCACGAAGGGGACGCCCAGACGCAGCAGGTTGGCGAAGCGCGCCGCGCTGGGCCCCCGTCCCGCGCCGGTCCATTCCGACCCTACCAGGAACGCCGCCAGGGAGCCCAGGGGGAGGATGAAGCGGATCATGCCCGCGAATCCCGACCGCTCACCCACCAGGACGAAGAGGAGGGCCACGAAGGCGGAGAGGAGGAGCGTGGCGAAGACCGCATAGCCTACGCCTTCGCGTCGTGAGGACCCGGGCGCCGCCGGGGTCCGGGACGTGCCCTGCTCGCGATACGCCAGGAAGAGGAGCCCGGCCGCCACGAAGAAGATCCCCGACGTCTTCATGAGGACCGAGAGGCCCCCGGCGAGCCCCGCTGCCAGGAGCCAACGGGACGCGTCCGTCTCGATGTATCGCAGGATGGCCGCCAGACCGAAGACGGCGAAGAAGAGGTTGTACCACGACGGCATGGCCGCCGGGTAGTTGGGGATGCTCCACGTCACCGCCAGGAGAGTGGCCAGCGCCGCGTAGGGGAGGGAGACGAACCGGGTCGCGACATAGAGGAGCGTGGGCACCCATGCCAGGAAGAACGCGAACAGCACCAGGCGAGGGGTGAGCAGGTTCACGCCCAGAGCGCGGAAGGCCGCGGCGTTCATGGCGCTGAGGCCCCCGGTGTACACCTCGTCGAAGTCACGGTGGGGGAGCTGGCCGTGCATCACACGCTCGGCGCTCTGGGCCAGGGTCCCTTCGTCGTGGGGGACCCAGCCCCGATCCAGCGTACGGAACCCCCACAGGGCCGACAGCCCCACGACGGTCAGGAGGAGAAGCCGGTTGGCGCGTGCGCGCGCGTCCACGTTCAAGAGACGCTAGTGCTCCGTGGCCGAAATCCGTTGGTATTCGAGCGCCGCTGCATCCCCTGTGGCCGCGTTGCTCCTCCTCGAAACAGCGCTGCTATTCCTCGTCGTCGCGCCTTGCCACGCCGGCGCATCGGCACTCTCGGTGCGCAACGAACTTCCGGGACGGGACACCGGGTCTCCTTGTATGGAACGACGTGGGGGGGGCAGCCACGCCCGTGAGCCGAGGGGCCACGGTAGAGGAAGGTGGCGAGGGCGGCAACACCACCGGTCCCGTCGCGGCATGGAGGCGTCCCGCCTCTCGGGCCATGCTTCCTCCCATGAGACGCGGATACACCCTCCTGGAGCTCATGGCCACGCTGGTCCTGGTCGCCATCGTCGGTCCCGCCGTGGTGGGCGCGGGCCACGGCCTCCGCGATCGTGCCGCAGTGGTGGGGGCGCGGGAGGCCGTGGCGGGCCTCCTGGCCCAGGCACGCATGGAGGCGAGGTCGTGGGGTGGGGCCAGGGTGCATCTGCGGGCCGAGCCGTGGGAGGCGTGGGTGGAGGCGGGCGGGGTCGTTCGCCGCCGGGTCGCCCTGCAAGCGGAGTGGGGTGTCGAGGTGGCGCTCTCCAGGTCGAGGACGGAGACCGTGATCCGGTACGATGCGCTTGGCCTCGGCCGAGTGGCGAGCGAGACGCTGCGCTTCCGACGCGGAGACGCCGGGACCGCACTGGTGGTGTCGGGCTACGGGCGGGTGAGGCGATGGTGAGGCGGCGGGGATTCACCCTGGTCGAGGTCCTGGTGGCGCTCGTGGTCCTGGAGGTGGGGCTGATGGGCGTGGTGGGCACGCTGCTGCTGGCGGCGGGCACCCTGACCCGGGCACGGCGGATCGACGGAGCCACGGCGGCGCTGGAGCGGGTTTACGACTCGTTGAGCTCGGCTGGGGCCGTGTCGTCCCGGGGACGGCTCTCCATGGAGTCGGCCGAGATCCGCTGGACGGCCTCGGCAAGCGGTGGCCTCACGCTCCAGTACGTTCTGCCACCCGACTCGGTGGTCGAGGTGCTGGAGGGGCAGGCCCAGCCCGTCGTGGAGACTTCGCGGTGAGGGGGCGTCCGTCCTCTTCGGCGGCCGGATTCAGCCTGGTGGAGGCGCTCACCGCCCTGCTGCTGGGGTGGCTGATCCTGGCGCTGACTCTCGGTACGCTGGCCCGTCAACGAACGGTGCAGCGCCGTATGGCCCACCGGGCCGAGGCGCTGGAGGCGCTCCGGACCACGCGTCACGTCCTGGGGGAGGAGCTGCGCCGGGCATCTCCGCGCCATACTCAGGCAGGGCCGGACAGCGTCGCGCTCCGGGCGTACCGGGGCATGGCTCTGGTGTGTCCCGTCGGGTCCGATCCCCGCACCCTGGTGGTTGGCTACCGGGGCATTCGGGTGCCCGACCCCGCGAAGGACTCGGTGGAGCTCGTGGACGGAGACGGTTCCACCGTCACCTTCGCCCTCGTCGACCGGACGTCGGGCGGGCCGGTGTGTGGCGATGCGCCGGATCTGGCCGGCGAACGCTGGATCCTCTCCGGTCCGGCGCCCGGGGGTACGGTGGTGGCCCGGATCTTCGAGCGGGGGAGCTACCACCTGGCCGAACGGGCCCTCCGGTACCGCCGCGGTGGGGCGGGTCGACAGCCACTGACGCCGGAAGTGCTCGAAACACCGCTCAGCGGCTTCGTGGTCGGAGGGGCCGGCTTCCTGGGCGTACGCGCGTACGTCCGGTCGGGGACGGAGTCGCCCGACTCCCTCGCCCTGAGCATCCCGTGGGCCCGGTGACACCGATCGCGGGGGGTGGGACGCAGAGGGGGAGCGTCCTGGTGGTGGCGGTGCTCATCACGCTGGCGCTCGAGCTTCTGGCCCACGGTGCCCTCCTCATGGCACGGGAGGAGCTCTTCGCCGCCCGTACCGGCCTTCGTCTCCTTCGGGCCCGGGCAGCCGCCGAGGCGGCGGTGCGGACGGCGCCACTCCAGACGGTGGGACGTCCCTACCGCACCCTGCCGCTGTGGACTCCCTCGCTGCTCACGACCCGGTCGCTGCAAGGCGCCCGATCCGAGACGCGCGCCCGCCGCCTGTCCCGGGAGGTGTGGCTGGTGGAGGGGCGCGGCCGGGTCGGGCCGGGGCCCTGGACTTCGCGTGACGCGGGGACGGTGTGGCTCCCCGATCCGGCCGGGCGGGTCGCCGATTTCCGAGCCGTGCTGGAGGTGGGGGCCTCCGCTCCGGTCTCCGTCCAGGGGCGGGTGGACGCCGGCGGGCTGCGGAGGGACCTTCCGCCCCTGGATCCCGCACCGTGCGATCCGTGGCGCGCCACGCTGGACACGCTCTTCGCGGCCGGTGAGCTTCCGGTGCTGATGCGGCGCGCCCTGGCGTCGGAGCCCTCCCTGGGCCGTCTGGGTCCCGGGGAGCTGCTGGCGTGGCTCCCGTCCGGGCCGCCGTCGTCGGATGCGTACGAGGCCCGTGGCGCGTCCACCCTCACCCTGGCCGGTGGACGCACCCGGGGACTCCTGGTGGTTTCGGGGGATCTGGTCTTGGACGGCGCGGAGCATCGGGGCATGGCGCTCGTGGGGGGGCGGCTCGTTCTCCGGAACGCTGCCGTCCTGGTGGGGATGGCCCGCGCGGCAGGAGGGGTGGAGGTGGACGCCGGCTCCGCCGTGGTGGGTTCGGGCTGCCGGGCCCTTCTGGCGGTGGACGGCGGGCTTGCCACGTGGGTCCGTCCACTGCCGCTCCGAACCGGGGGATTGGGACCGTGGTAGGGACCGGACCAGCCCCGCTGGATCTCCCCAGTGCGCGAGCGCCCGTCCAAACACGGCGAAACGGCCGCTGACCCCGCGACGAACTACTTGCCGCCGGGTGGCAAAGTATGCGTGAAATCGTCCTTTACGGGGTGCACACGCGGCGCAATTATTGGGCTCGCGGGTGGCACGGAACTTGGTCCGTCACCGCGGCGGAGTGCTCCGCACGCCTCTCATCCTGACTACGCATGCGCCAACGACGCGGATTCACTGTCATAGAGCTGGTCATCGCCCTGCTCATCGGGAGCATCCTGACGAGCATCGCGCTGTCCAGCTATCACAACGCGCGGGGTTCGTTCGCGGTGCGTGGAGCGCGCAACACCTTCGCGTCCTTCGCGGCGCGTGCCAGGGCCCAGGCCATCGAGTCGGGATCCAACGTCCGCCTGATGGTCGACGTCACCGGGGACAGCATCTTCCTGTGGAACGGGAGCCAGAATCTGGAGACCCTCGACATGGGCGACGAGCTCCATGTGGACATGCGGTCGTCCGTGGGGAGCTTCGCCCTGTGCATGAACTCGAGGGGCTACGCCGATCCCGACTGCAACAGCTTCGGGTCCGACAAAGTGCTCCTCCAGTTCTGGCAGAACGCCGATTCGGCCTCCGTCGTGATCCTGCCCCTCGGGCAACTGGTGTACTGACATGAGCGATCGAGGAAAGGGCCGGCAGGGGGAGCGAAGGGACCCTCGCGACGATCCCCGGCGTCGAGGAAGCGAGGGCTTCACGCTGGTGGAGGTGATCATCGCCATCGTGGTGCTCGCCGTCGGCGTCCTGGGCGTGGCCGGCACGACCGCCTACGTGGTCCGGCAGGTCACCCTCGCCAACGTGATGACCCAGCGCGCCGTTGCGCTCCAGACGGCCGTCGAGCGCCTCCAGTCGCTCCCCTACGACAGCGTGGGCTCGGGGTCGGATTCGGTGGGCCGGTTCGGCCTGACGTGGACGTCCACCACCGAAACCCCCGCGTCCAAGCTGGTGGACATCGTCACCACCGGGCCCGGACTGAGCTCGTCCCCGGGAGCCGTTCCGTTCTTGACGACGAACGTGGCCGATACGTTCCAGATCCGGGTGATTACCAGATGACGCCGATGCAGAGGGACGACCGGGGCTTCACGCTCGTCGAGCTCATCGTGGTCACGGTCCTGGGCGCGCTGCTCATCGCAGCCTCGCTCCAGATCCTGATCACCAACCAGCGCACGTACACCGCCCAGACGGCTCAGATCAAGAGCCAGCAGTCGACGCGGGCGGCCATGGACATCCTCTTCAACGAGTTGAGGGAGGTCAGCGCCCGGGGGGGTGACGTCATCAGCATGAACGGGACGCGCCTGACCGTGCGCACCATGCGGAAGTTCGGTGTGGTCTGCGCGGTGAGCACGGCGAGCCCGCCGGTGCTGACGGTCCTCAAGGCGGGCAATTGGTTCGAGGGCGGGGATTCGGTGTTCGTCTTCGCCGACAACAAGACCAGCCTCAGCTCCGACGACGCGTGGATCACGGCGCGGGTCACCGGGGTGGACACCACGGCGGCCTGCGGCGCCCAGAAGGCGGTGGACCTGAGCTTCGGGGGGCAGGGCAGCCTGTTCACCGCTGACTCGGTCCGGACCGGCGCGCCGGTGCGCAGCTTCACCCGCAACACGTACGGCCTTGTAACCATGGACGGGGACACGTATCTGGGCCGCATCGGCGCCGACAAATCGGAAGTGCCCATGGTCGGGCCCCTGGATGCCTCCGGCGGTCTTGCCTTCGTGTACCAGGATTCCCTCGGCGCGACGACGTCCAACACCGGCGACGTACGCCGGATCCTCGTCACGATCCGCACCACCTCCCGGGTGCTCAACGCCACCGGCGAGCTGGTGGCTGATTCCATCACCGGCGTGATATACACCAGAAACTGAAGTGAACGGGAGCTTCCCGTGGAGCTAGGAGCCACCGCAATGCCCAACGCCAATCGAAGAGGTTTCGCCCTTCCCGCCGCCATCGGCGCGCTGGTGATCGTGGGCGTGCTGGTGACCGCAGGGTTCTACATGGCCCGCCAGGAGCTGAGGATCGGGGTTGCCAGCCGGCACTCGTCCATGGCGGTGAACGTGGCCCAGTCCAGCATCAACAGCGTGCTGGTGAACCATACGCAGGCGCTCACGCCCCTCCTCAACTGGGGAGACACGACGTTGGTGGACACCGCCGACGTGGGCGTCACCCGGGTGCACGTCACGCGGCTGGCGCAGCGCCTCTTCTACCTGGACGCGACCACGCGCATCACCGAGGGCGGCGCGCTCTGGTCGGGTGCCACACGACGAGTCGGCGTGGTTACGCGCCTGAGCAGCGCGAACATGGAGCCTCCCGCGGCCCTCACGACCCAGGGCAGCGTGAAGGTGGGTGGTGCCTCCATGGTGAATGGCTACGACAGCATCCCGAGCACCTGGGGGGGCGCGTGTGATATCAGCTCGCTCAAGAACAAGCCGGGCCTCATGATCGACGACAGCACCCAGATCACCACCACGGGGGGCAAGTTCGACGTATACGGGAACCCCGCAGTAGAGCAGGACCCCACCATCACCAGCGAGACCCTCCTCGACTTCGGGGACTTCACCTGGAACGACCTCGTGGGGCTGGCCCAGATCACCTATCCCGTGGGTACCACGACCCTCACGTCGATCGGGCCCGACTCCACCTCGGTGGGCGGCAGCTACATCTGCCGGCAGACGACCCAATCGAATTGGGGAGATCCGAGGTCGTTGGTGGGGGTGTGCTCCAATTACTTTCCCATCATCTACTCCGCGGGGGACATGTCGATCTCGGGCGGATACGGGCAGGGGATCCTGCTCGTCGAGGGGAACTTGAAGGTGGACGGCGGCTTCGAGTTCTACGGTCCCGTCTACGTGAAGGGCCAGCTCAGCACCCAGGGCACCGGGGGTCACTTCAACGGCGGCGTGGTGGCAGCCAACGTGGACCTGGGTACCAGCACGGTGCTGGGGAACGCGCTGGTCTCGTTCTCGAGCTGTGCCGTGAGCCGGGCCGTCCTGAACAACTCGGCCCTGACCAGGGTGCGGCCTCTGGCCATGCGCAGCTGGATGGATCTGTCCAACGTGATGAACTGACACCGACGAGGAGCCCAGGGGGGCGGTTCGCAGTCGAAGGCGACCCGGCGACCCCCTGTCTCACTTCAAATGTTTATCAATTCTTGCCCCCTGCCTCACGGGCATATCGTTCTTGACAAAGCTTGATTTTCCGTGGTAAGGTGATGCCGAGATTTCTTGGGAAAATCTGTTCCCCCAATCTCCTGGACGAGCGGACGCATGGGCCTCTTCGGACGTAAGCGGACCTCCACGGGCCTGGATATCGGTTCCGGCTTCGTGAAGGTCGTGGAGGTTGATCATTCCGGTGATCAGCCGGAGGTGACGCGTGTCGCCATGCGTCCCCTTCTCCCCGACGCCATCGTGGAAGGCGAGATCATGGACTACGGGCTGGTCTCGGACACGGTGCAGGGGCTGTTCCAGGAGTTGGGGATAAAGAACGCGGAGGTGGTCACGGCCATCGGCGGCCACGACGTGATCATCAAGAAGATCGAGATGGATCGGATGAAGGAGTCCGACGCTCGGGAGGTGATCCGCTGGGAGGCCGAGCAGCACGTTCCCTTCGACATCAAGAGCGTGGAGCTGGACTTCCAGATCCTGAATCCCCACGAGGAGGGACTCCAGATGGAGGTGCTCCTGGTGGCGGCCAAGCGGGAGCTCGTGGACAACAAGGTCGGGCTCCTCCAGGACGCGGGCATCAACCCCCGCATCATCGACGTGGACGCCTTCGCCCTGCACAACGCCTTCGAGTTCAACCATCCCGACGCCATGCAGGGGATCATCGCGCTGGTGAACGTGGGGCACGAGACCACCAACGTGAACATCCTCGAGGACGGCGTGCCCATCCTGACCCGGGACATTCCGTTCGGATCACGCCGCATCCGGGAGGACCTGCAGCGCGAACGGGGCCTCACCGCCGAGCAGGCCGAAGACGTGGTGCAGGCCCGCGAGACCGTGGATGATCTGGAACGCTTCGTGGACGCGTCCGCCGACGAGATCGCCGTGGGGATCGAGCGTGCCAGCGCGTTCCTCATGACGAGGGAGGACGGGCAAACGCTCGGGAAGATCTTCCTCAGCGGCGGCGGTGCCCGCGTACCGGGCATGGTCCAGTCGCTGAGTCGACGCATGAACGTCGAGACGCATCTGGTGAATCCCTTCGAGCGGGTTCCGGTGCGTCCCGACGCTGCACGTGACATCTCCATCGACGAGGCGGCACCTATGCTGCTGCTTCCTCTCGGGCTGGCGCTGCGCCACTGAGGCGCCACGGACTACGGGGCTGACCCTTGATCGAAGTCAATCTACTCCCAGGCGGAAAGAAGCGGTCCTCCGGTGGCCGTGGCTTCTCCCTGTCGGGACTGCGGCTGCCCAAGCTGGGTGGCGGCGGCGGCGGGTTGCCGGGCGATCCCTACGTCTTCGGCGCCGTGGTCTGTGGCGCCGTGGCCCTCCTCGTCATGGGATGGCTCTTCTTCGGTGTGCGCGGTGACCGCGAGGAGACGCAGGTCGCGCTGGACGAGGCGGTCCAGGATTCGGCCAGGTTCGCCGACCTCATCGCGCGTACCAACCAGCTCACGGCGCGGCGGGACTCCATCGCCCAGCGCGTCGCCATCATCCAGGATATCGACGCCAATCGCTACACCTGGGCGCACATCATGGACGAGGTAGGGCGGGCGCTTCCGGACTACACCTGGCTCAGGGAGCTGACCCAGGTCCAGTCCGACCCACTCGAGATCCGGATCACGGGACGGGCGGGAAGCAACTTCGCCATCACCAGGTTCATGCGGAACCTGGAGGCCTCGCGGTTCCTGCGGGGGGTGCAGCTCGAGCGGTCGGAGCAGGCACAGTCCGAGGAGAGCCCCGAGGACCTGGTGTACATCTTCGAGCTTACCGTGGACTACGAGTCGCCACCTCTGGACGAGCTGGAGACCGTGCCACTCTTCGAGAACGGGATGCCCTCCGCGGCGCCCGATTCGGTGGGAGGCTGACCATGGCCTGGTACAACCCCGCCGATCCGAAGCAGCGGAACGCCCTCATCATCGGCATTCTGCTCCTGGCGCTCATCTACCCCTTCTACGCCTACTGGTACAAGGGGCAGCGTGAAGAGGTGACCGCCATGCAGACGCGCCTGGAGAATCTCCAGGACCAGAACCGTCGTGCTCAGGTTCTCGCGGCCCGTGGCGGTGGGGACCTGGAGGAGCGCATGGCGCTGTACGAGCGCCAGGTCGACAAGCTCGAAGAGCTCATCCCCGCCGCGGAGGACGTGGCCGTGCTCCTCGACGACGTGACGGCCACGGCACGACGCCTGGACGTGGAGATGAACCGCCTCCTTCCCGAGCCGGCGGAGCAGGGCACCTTCTATACGAAGCAGTCGTACGAGATCGCGGTGGCGGGCGAATACCATGACGTGGGCCGCTTTCTCGCCGGAGTGGCCAGCCTTTCCCGGATCGTGACACCGGTGGAGGTGGACATCCAGCCCTTCCCACAGCCCCAGCTCTTCCCTGAGCTGGAGGCCCCGGTCCTGTGCAATTTCCGAATCGAGACCTACGTCCTGCCGGATCAGACCGCCCAGGCGGCGCCGCAGGATCAGGGGCAGGGAGGTGGAGCATGAGCAGGCACACGCGGCGAGGGCTCATCCTCCTCACGGGGGCCCTCCTCTTTCCCGCTGCGGCTTCGGCGCAGCAGGAGCAGCAGCAGCAGAAGCCACCCGCCGGGCCGGCCCAGCCCACCGAGCTCGTGTTCGAGCGAGAGGTCTTTCACTACCCAACCTACGCCCGCCGAAATCCGTTCAAGCCGCTGGTGTCGGCCGAGGAGGGCCCGCGCTTCGAGCAGCTGAGGCTCATGGGGATCATCCAGGCCGACGATCCTTCCATGAGCGTCGCGGTGGTGGGGACGAGCACCGTGGAGGTGTCCGAGGACGCTTCCCAGGTGACGGTAGGAGAGGGGAGGGCGTGGTACCTGAAGGTGGGGCAATCCATCGGCAACATCCGGATCGTCGAGATCCGCCGCGACCAGGTCGTGGTGGAAGTCGAAGAGTTCGGACTCACGGAGCAGAAGATCATGCAGCTGCAGACCCGGCGCCAGGGAGGCACCCCATGACCACGATTCTCGCGCTGTGGACGAGCGCGCTCATGGCCCTGGGGGGCCCGGTCACCGAGGTGTCCATCACGTCCCCGGCTCCGCAGCAGACGAGCGTTCTGATCGCGGTGGACGGGGAGGTCCAGTACCGGGACTTCACCATGGAGGGTCCGAACCGTCTGGTGGTGGACGTCATGGGGGCCCGGCACGCCCTTCCTCGCGAAAACTATGTGGACGTGAACCGCGGTGGGATCCGGTCACTGCGGACCAGCCAGTATTCGAAAGACGTGGTCCGGCTCGTGCTGGTGCTGAACAAGAAGGTGGGGTACAGCATCACCCGGGATCCCCGGGGCCTGCGCATCAACCTGGACAACCCGGAGGGTGCGTTCGATCCGTGGACTTCCGGGACCCCGGCAGCGGCGGCCCCGGAGCCGGCCTCGGCGACGGCAGCGGGATCGGCGCCGGCGAGCGACGTGCTCCGGCCCGCCCAGCCCGACGATGCCTCGTCGTTCAGGCCCAGGCAGAGCCAGGCCCGTCGCATCTCCATCACGTTCAACGCCACGCCCATATCCGACGTGCTGCTGGCCTTCGCGTCCTTCTCGGGCAAGTCCATCGTGCCCGGCTCCAACGTGGACGGGCTGGTCACGGCGACCATCGACAACCAGCCGTGGGACGTGGCGCTCCAGGCCATCCTGCAGGGGCAGGGCCTGAACGCCGAGGAGAACTCGTACGGCATCATCCGGGTGGACAACATCAACGACCTCAACCAGCGGGAGGAGGTCGAGCCGATCCTGACGAAGGCGCACCGTATCAACTACGGGACGGCCACGGAGCTGCAGACGTCCATCCAGCCGCTCCTCACCGAACGCGGGAGCATCACGGTGGGCCAGGGCACCAACACGCTGGTGGTCTCCGACATCGCCCGCGTGCAGAATGCCGTGGAGGCGCTTCTACGGGAGCTGGACGTGCGCACGCCCCAGGTCTCCATTCAGGCGAAGATCGTCTTCGTCAATCGGACGGATCTGGACGAGCTGGGCGTGGCGTATGAGCTGAAGGACTCGCGCGGCAACCAGATCAACCAGCTCTCCGACGGTGCCGCCGATCTCAATGGCGACGGGCGGATCGACCTCCCCGACGAGGCGGTGCCCCAGGGGCAGGCCGTGGTTGCGCTGGGCGGGAACTCGGTGGCGGCGCTGGGCAATGCCAAGGAGCGGCTCACGTCCCCCAGTCTCACCCTGCTGAGCTCGCTGGTCATCGGCCGGCATCAGCTGGTGAGCTTCCTGGACGCCCTCCAGCAAGTCCAGCTCAGCGACATCCAGGCGATTCCGCAGGTTACGACGCTGGACAACGTGCAGGCTCGCCTCAAGGTGGGTACGGACGTTCCCGTGCGTACCATCGATGCCGGCGCCACGGCGGCCGGTGGACAGGCCGGCATCTACCCCACGGCCCAGGTGCAGCTCGAGGAGACCGGCATCATCCTCGAGGCCACGCCCCACGTGACGGCGAACAACAACATACTCCTGGAGCTCTCGGCGGAGCGTTCGTCGGCCGATCCGGCTGCCTCGGACGCCGGCTTCGTCAAGAACACCCAGGAGGCCCGGACACGGGTGCTCGTGGAGGACGGCGAGACGGTGGTCATCGCCGGCCTCACCCAGAGCGAGCGCACCGAGTTCCGCTCAGGCATCCCCCTCCTCATGGATCTTCCGGTCCTCGGCCGGCTCTTCCGCGTGACTCGTGAACAGCAGATCCAAAAGGACCTGATCATCCTGGTGACGCCGCACATCGTGCGCGGATCCAACTGATCGGGTCGATCGGGAGCGAACTGACAATGCCGCGGAATCGAATGATGGGAATCCGCCTCGCGCTCACGGGTGCCGCTATGGTCACCATCATGGTGGTGGCGGCCTGCGGGGGCGAGAACCTTTTCAGCGTAGCCGGGAACGGCGGTGGGGTGTCGGGAGGAACGGACACCGAGGCCCCCGGGGTCACCATCAACAGCCCCCGCGGTGACTCGCTTTCGGCGAAGCCGGTGGGCGACTCGGTCTTCGTGTCGGCCCACGTGACCGACGACGTGGGCGTCCGCTCCGTGCGGATGTACGGCATCGCCATGCGCGGCGATCCCAGCCTGGGCACGGAGGAGGTCGTGGACCGCTTCGTCGAAAAGGACGTGACCCTGCCGGCAGGCGTGAAGGACACGACCATCAATCGGTACCTGCAGCCCACGCCCGACTCGGTCCGGGAGCTGGCGTACATCGTCGTCGCCGCTGCCGACAGCGCGGGGAACGAGACGGCGGATACGGTTCAGCTCCTCCTGGGCGGACCCGACGTGGTGCTCCTGGACATCGTGGACGGCCAGTCCGTGCAGGCGGGGCTGAACCTCACGACGCGCGTTCGCGCCATGGATCCCCAGGGGATCATCCAGATCCGCGTGGACGTGGACGGTGCATTCCAGGCCTCGGTCGTCAAGGCCATCGCGCCGGTGGCGGATTCGGTGGTCCTGGATACCATCATTCCCATTCCCCAGGGCACCGACGGCCCCGTCACCGTGACGGCCGTGGCTCGGAACAGCCTGGACATCTCCGGGCAGGACGGCCCCATCACCCTGAACGTGGTCACGGCCGGGGGCGGGGACACCATCGCGCCTGCGCTGCGGCACGTGTCCGCGGCGCCCGCTCGCATGGAGCTCCAGGACGTCATCAACGTGGAGATCACCGGAGGCGACAACCCGCAAGGCAGCGGGCTGGCCGCGGTGGGCTACACGGTCAAGGCCATCTCGCCCACCCGTGGAGACACGTTGGTGCGCTCGGGATCGATGGCGTACGACCCGCCGCGGACGGGGACGGTCACGGCATCCTTCGACGTGCCGGTGTTCAACGTCGACTCGCTGAGCCTGCCCGACACGCTGGTCTTCGAGATCACGAGCTGGATGAAGGACGTGGAGGGCAACTGCGCCGCGTCCGTGGGCGTGGACTCGGTGCAGTCGCTCCCGTGCGGTCAGCTCACCTCCGGGGAGACGGTGGCCCAGAGCCGGAACGGGCAGCGCCTCACCCGTTCCATCGTGGCGGGCAAGACGGTGCTGCTCCCCTCGGGCGGGAAGGTCATGGACGCGGCCGTGGATACGGCGCGGCGGAAGCTGTATCTCTCCAACATCTCCAACAACCGGCTGGAAGTCTTCGACCTCTTCGGCGAGACCTTCCAGACCGCGATCGGCGTGGGCTCGGAGCCATGGGGCCTGGCCTTCACGCCGGACAACCAGTACCTGTGGGTCGCCAACTCGGGTGGCACGAACCTGTCCAAGGTGGACCTGGACGCCGCCAAGGAGGTGGACTCCGACCGCTTCCTCACCCCCGACGTGGTGCTCTTCGACGTGGAGCTCCGGACCGGCGACGCCGGCGTCCAGTACCTGGTGACGCCGTACCCGCAGCCGGCCGGCCCGTCGTTCTCCGACCGTCCGCAGTACGTGGCGGTGGACTCCTTCGGCAACCTGATCTTTTCCACCCGGGTCACGGACCTGGGGACCCTGGGGACCGCCAGGAAGGGGTACGTCGCTCCCGGCTGGCAGCGCTCCGAGGCCAAGATGTTCGTGGAGCAGGGTGAGCCCGAGATCCAGGAGAACTTCTGGGCCATCGCCCACATCGACTCCATCGAGACCAAGATCGACACCATCGGAACCGACTCCCTGGGCGAGGTGATCACCTCGGCGACCCTGGGCTTGTTCGACCACGTGCCCGGATTCCCGGACCAGGTCATCGTGGGTCGGGCCAAGGGCGGCCTGCTCTCGGCCATGGACTCCGCCATCAACTCGGCGCGGGACCAGGGGTCGGACCTGCTCGTCTACTACTCGGCCAAGTGGAACATCCCCAACATCACCTTCCAGGACACCACCTACGTGGCGGGATCCGGGGACGGGGGCTGGGTCGCCGTGGGAGAAGGCGGGACCAGCAGCGCCGGTCGCGTGCTGACGTACGAGGCCAAGCCGCTGGAAGTCACGTCGCTGAGCCGGTGGATCCAGGTGTCCGACCTCCTGACCAACCCGGCGGAAGAGGTGCGGGGCATCGGCCTGAACTACGACGGCACGCTGGGTGTGGTGCGTGGCCGCCTGGCGGCGTACTTCATGAGCCCGCCGGACCTGCGTCTGCAGGGGCTCACGGAGATCCCCCAGGCCGGCATCGGGAAGGGCGCCACGCTGCACCCCCTCCACGCCAATGCGCGGACGCTGGACAATCTGGCTGGCCAGTACCGTCCCGATACGCACCTGGCCTTCGTGGGCACGGGTGACCACACGGTCGACATCATCGACACCCAGCGCTTCAGCCGCGTGGGACGCGTGTACATCCGCGACGTCATCAACGGTCCCCTGCGCGCGGTGCTCCCGTTCCCCGAGGACAACGCAAACTTCCGCTGCGCCACCATCCCGGTGACGGACAAGCGGGGCACCTACATCGGGAACGCGGTGCAGATCTACAACAACAACAACTTCAACGACCCCATCCCTCCCGACGGCATCACCGAGGATCGGTGCGTGGTCATGAAGCTGTTCGCCAGCACGGATGCCGGCGGCGTGGTCGTGGTCGACGTGCGCAAGGCCGACGTGCTCCGGGAGCACCCCGACCGGCCCTGAGCCGGACGAAGCTCCCGGCAGGAACCGGCGCCCCGGTGGACGACGAGCCACCGGGGCGTCTTCCGTCGGCCGCCGGAAGACGAAACTCTCGGTGGGACGGGGAGGTGCTGCCGTCGTGCCGCGCGGCGTGCAGGGGTTGGAAGAGAGGAAGCGTACCTCTATATAGTACGGGGGCTCCACATGGGCCCCGTCGGCACCAACGTCCGTCGTTCCCAGCCCGGCTCGGCCGGGCTTTGCTTTGAGCAGAAGGACCCGGAAGCCCTATGCGCAGACTCTCGTTCCACACGGCCGGGGAATCCCATGGAAGAGGTCTGGTCGCGCTCCTGGAGGGCGTGCCCGCGGGGTTGTCGCTGGAGACGGCCCGGGACGTGGATCCCGAGCTGAAGCGGCGGCAGGGCGGCTACGGCCGGGGCCGGCGCATGCAGATCGAGTCGGATCGGGCAGAGGTCATGAGCGGCATCCGTCTGGGGGAGACGCTGGGGTCGCCTCTGGCCCTTCTGGTCTGGAATCGGGACTGGGAGAACTGGCAGATCGCCATGAGCCCGCTGCCGCCGACGCCGGACGAGAACCCCAAGGCGCTTCGCCCCCACTACCTTCCGCGACCGGGCCACGCCGACCTGGTGGGCGCCCTCAAGTACGACCGCAGGGACGTGCGCGACATCCTGGAGCGTGCCAGCGCCCGGGAGACGGCCGCCCGCGTGGCGTGTGGCGCGGTGGCGCGGAAGCTCCTGGCGGAGTTCGGCATCCGGATCGGAAGCCACGTGACCTCCATCGGCTCGGTGGAGGCCGCGCGCTCCCCGGAGCTGCCCGCCGACCTGAACGCCGCCGTGGACGACGACCCGGTTCGCTGCCTCGATCCGGAGGCGTCGGAGCGTATGCGGGCGGAGATCGACGCCGCCAAGGAGGGGGGGGACACCCTGGGAGGCGTGTTCGAGGTGGTAGCCACCGGCGTGCCCGCCGGGTTGGGGAGCTACGTGTCCTGGGACCGCAAGCTCGACGGACGGCTGGCAGGAGCCGTCATGTCGGTCCAGGCCGTGAAGGGCGTGGAGATCGGCTTGGGCTTCCAAGGGGCGCTCAGACCAGGATCCAGGGTGCACGACCCCATCGTGCGCGACGAGGCCAAGCCCCGCACGGGAGGGCTGGGGCGGGCCTCGAACCGGGCGGGCGGTCTGGAGGGAGGGGTCACCACGGGCGAGCCGGTGGTGGTCCGCGGCGCCATGAAGCCCATCTCCACCCTGCGGAAGCCCCTGCCCAGCGTCGACCTGCGCGACGGCAGCGTCGGAGACGCGGCGGTGGAGCGGAGCGACGTGTGTGCGGTTCCGGCGGCGGCGGTGGTGGCCGAGTCCATGGTGGCGCTGGTGCTGGCCGACGCCTTCCTGGAGAAGTTCGGCGGCGACGCCATGAGCGAGGTCCGGCGGAACTTCGCGGGGTACATCGCATACCTGACGGAACGGGGGTTCGGGGAGCGCTGATGCCGGATCCGGACGTGCGCCGCATCGTGCTCGTGGGGTTCATGGGCTCGGGCAAGACCACCATCGGAGAGGCCCTGGCGGCGGCGCTCCACTGGCGCTTCGAGGACCTGGACCTTCATATCCAGGCATTGGACGGCCGCGACATTCCCACCATCTTCCGCGACTCGGGGGAGGCCCGCTTCCGGGCGATGGAAGCCGAAGTCGGTGCGCGCCTCCTGTCGCGGGACGGGATCGTCCTTGCCACGGGAGGCGGGTGGGCGGCGGCCGCTGGCCGCCTGGATGCGCTTCCGCCGGGAACCGTGAGCGTGTGGCTGCGCGTGTCGCCCGAGGAGGCGGTGCGCCGCGCCGCGGCGGAGCCCGGGGCCCGGCCGTTGCTTGCGGACCCCGACCCCCTGACCGCGGCCCGAAGGCTGCTGGAACGGAGGGAGCCGCGGTACGCCCGGGCGGACTTCGCGGTGGACACCGACGGAGTGACGCCGGAACGTGTGACGAACGAGGTGCTGGCGCTCGTGGAGCGTGGGCCGGCGCATCATCATCTTCGGCAGGAACGCGATAGCTGAATGACGGGAAAGCGTGGCGGGAAACAGTTGGTCATCGTCGAGTCCCCGGCCAAGGCCCGGACCATCGGCAAGTATCTGGGCAGCGGCTACGAGGTCGCGGCCTCGGTGGGGCACGTTCGTGACCTACCTACCAAGGAGCTGGGGGTCGACGTCGACAACGGCTTCGAGCCCCGGTACGTCACGATCCGGGGGAAGGGCAAGGTCCTCACCGAGCTGAAGAAGAAAGCCAAGCGGGCCGACGGGGTCATCCTGGCCACCGACCCGGATCGGGAAGGAGAGGCCATCGCCTACCACGTGGCCGAGCAGCTCGGCTACGAAAAGCACGACGGGGACCGGTTCCGCCGCGTGCAGTTCCGGGAGATCACCAAGGGCGCAGTCCAGGAGGCCCTCGAGAATCCAGGGCTCCTGGACATGAAGAAGGTGGAGGCCCAGCAGGCGCGGCGCATCCTCGATCGCCTCGTGGGCTACCAGGTGAGCCCGCTCCTCTGGAAGCCCATCCGGCCGGGGCTGTCGGCCGGGCGTGTCCAGACGGTGGCGCTGCGCCTGATCTGCGAGCGTGAAGGGGAGATCCGGGCGTTCGAGGAAGAGGAATACTGGTCCGTCACCGCACACCTGGTGAAGGACGAACAGCCCTTCGACGCCAAGCTCCACAAGATCGACGGCAAGGCGTTCAACCTGGGGGACGAGGCTGCGGCGACGGCGGTGCTGAACGCCGTCCGGGGCGTCCCCTTCCAGGTCACCCACGTCAAGCGGAGGGAGCGACGCAAGAACCCGTCGCCCCCCTTCACCACCTCCACGCTGCAGCAGGAGGCGGCCAAGCGGTTGGGCTTCTCGGCCCGGCGCACCATGAACGTGGCCCAGCGTCTCTACGAGGGCCTCGAGGTCGGGGCTCGAGGCACCGCGGGTCTCATCACGTACATGCGCACCGACTCCACCCGCGTATCGCCCGTAGCGGTCGGGCACGCCCGGGACTGGATCGGCCAAGAGTTCGGAAAGAGCTACGTGGCCTCTTCGCCGCGGCTGTGGGCGGGCAAGCAGCAGAAGGGTGCTCAGGAAGCCCATGAAGCCATCCGCCCCACCGATGTCACGCTCCACCCACAGGAGGCGGCGCGCCACCTGGAGCGAGATGCGGCGCGCCTGTACGAGCTGATCTGGCTCCGCTTCGTGTCCGGACAGATGGCTCCGGCCGTGTACGACACGACCACGGTGGACTTCGACCTCTCCGGGTCCGACGGGCGGAGCTTCCTATTCCGGGCCACCGGCTCGGTGGTGAAGTTCGAGGGCTTCACGCGCCTCTACATCGAGGCCACCGAAGCCGGCGAGCATCGCCGGCTGGACGACTTGGAGCCCCTCCCGGACCAGGCCGAGGGTGACGTCAGCGAGCTCTCCTCCCTGGAGCCCAGGC
>JASFRY010000009.1:0-22444 GCA_050114675.1 Gemmatimonadota bacterium
GGCCCAGGGCGCCGTCTACGTCACCCTGGTACGCCTGGAGAAGAAGGGCCTGCTCCGCTCCCGCATGGCGGACCCCACGCCCGTACGGGGTGGAAAGGCCAAGCGGTACTTCCGCATCACGCCCGAAGGCATGGAGGGGGCCCGGGAGGTGCGCCACCTCATGGACAGGCTCTGGGACGGAATCCCCCGGGCGTCGGGCCCGGCCCGAGGATAGCAGACGATGTCCCGCACGCCCTCCCCTCCCCGCCCCCCGGCGCTGGCGCGGATCCTGGTGCGGCTCGTGCTCCCCGCCGGCGTGCGCGACGCGGTGACCGGCGACCTGGAGGAGCGCTTCGCCCGCGACGCCGACACGGACCCGCGCGCCGCCCGGCGTCGCTACTGGAAGGACGTCCTCTCCCCCTCCCTCCTGCGCCTCCGGCGCGAGGCCAGGGGCATGCACCTGCCGCCGGGCGAGCGTCCCGGCGCCCTGCGCGGAGACGCACCCATGACCGCCCTGCTCACCGACATGAAGTTCGCCCTGCGCATGATCCGCAAAGCCCCGGGCTTCACCGCTGTGGCGGTGCTGTCCCTGGCGCTGGGCATCGGGCCCAACACGGCCATCTTCTCCCTGGTGAACTCCATCCTCTTCCAGGAATGGGGCGTGCGTGACCCGGACACGCTGGTGGACGTCTACAGCCGCTGCGGGGACGGCCGCCACTGCTTTACGAGCTGGCGGGTCTACGAGCTGGTGGACGAGGGCGCGACCGACGTCTTCCAGGACGTGGCAGCCCACACCTTCTACGTGGGCAACATCGAGCACGAGGGCGAGGGGGAGCTGGTCCTGGGCGAGATGGTCACGGGCAACTACTTCGGCGTCATGGGCGTCCCGGCCGAGCGGGGCCGCACCTTCCTCCCCGAGGAGGACGCCACGCCGGGCACGCACGCCGTCATCGTCCTGTCGGACCGGTTCTGGCGGAGCCACTACGGCGCCGACCCGGGCCTGGTGGGCAACACGGTGCGCCTCAACGGCCGTCCCTACACGGTGGTGGGCATCGCGCCGCCGTCGTACAAGGGCCGTATCGCGCCGGGGATCGGCACCGACTTCTGGGTGCCCATGAGCATGTACACGCACCTGACGCCGGATCAGAAGGGCCAGGGCAACTTCATGATCACGGGGCGCGTGAAGCCCGGCGTCCCCCCGCAGCGGGCCAACGCCGCCGTGGAGGCGGTGGCCGCACGCTACAACGCCGATCACCCGGACTCGCGCGGCGAGCTCCACCTCTCGGGCGTGATCCTGGGCGACATCCTCCTCCAGCCCGACACCGACGGGCAGATCAAGGCCATGGCGGCCCTCCTCTTCGTGGCGGTGGGGATGGTGCTGCTCATCGCCTGCGTGAACCTGGCGGGCTTCCTCCTGGCGCGGAGCACGGACCGCCGCAAGGAGATGGCGGTGCGCGTGGCACTGGGCGCCAGCCGGACGGCGGTGGTGCGCCAGCTCCTGGTGGAAGCGGTGCTCCTGGCCGGCATGGGCGGCGCGCTGGGGATCGTCCTGGGCCAGCTCTTCGCGCGCCGGCTGGGTGCCATCCACTTCCCCATCCCCATCCCCATCCACCTGGACGTGGTCATGGACGGCCGCGTCCTCCTCTTCACGCTGGCGGTGTCGCTGGTGGCGGCCCTCCTCTTCGGCCTGGCGCCGGCGGCCAACGCGGTGCGGGCCCCGGTGGCCGACACACTCCGTGGCGAGGCGGGCTCCAGCGGCGGCCGCTCCCGGGCGCGGGCACGGCGCTTCCTGGTGGGCGCCCAGATGGCGGTGTGCACGGTGCTCCTCTTCGGTGCGGGGCTCTTCGTGCGCAACCTCCTGCGCGCCGCGGACCAGGACGTGGGCTTCTCCACCGCACCGGCCGCCGTGGTCACGGCCGAGACGTGGGCCAACCAGTACAGCGACGAGCAGCAGCGGACCTTCGTGGCCGACGTGATCCGCCAGGTGTCGGCGGAGGCCGGCGTGGACGGCATCGCCGCCACGCGGCGTCTCCCCCTGGACCTGGGGACGACCAACGAGGCGCTGGACGTCCCGGGAGTGGAGCCGCCTTCCGACGCCAACCACTGGCGCGTGGAGGAGACCGGCGTGACCCCGGCATACTTCCGGGTCATGGGGATCTCCCTCCTGGAAGGCCGCGGCTTCAACGACGGCGACGTGGAGGGCAGCCAGCGCGTGATCGTGGTGTCCCACGCCATGGCCCTGCGCTTCTGGCCCGACCAGAGCGCCGTGGGCAAGACGGTCTACCTGGGCGCCGACCCCGACCAGGAGGCGGTGGTGGTGGGCGTGGCGGACGACGCCAAGATCTGGAGCCTCACCGAGGCCCCGCGCCCCTACTTCTACAAGCCCGTGGCGCAGAGCTCGGGGTACGGCACGTACCACTTCGTGGCGCGGGGGTCCATGCCGGCCCGGGAGCTGGCGCAGCACGTCCGTGACGCCGCCAAGAACGTGGATCGGTCCATCGTGCTGTCGCGGGTGGGCACCATGGCCGACCACCTGGGCTACATCTTCTTCCTCCCCCGCATGGCGGCGTTCCTCCTGGCCCTGGTGGGCGGCCTGGCCCTGACCCTGGGCACCGTGGGCCTGTACGGCATGGTGAGCTACGCAGCGGCGCGGCGGACCCGGGAGATGGGCATCCGCCTGGCCCTGGGCGCCGACCGGAGCCGCGTCATCGCCCTGGTGGTGCGCGGCGGCCTCTTCGTCGTGGTCGTGGGCGGAGTGGTGGGCATGGCCCTGTCCCTCCTCCTGGGCGCCGCGGTCCGGAGTTTCCTCATCGGGGCGGACGGGAGCGATCCCCTGGCCCTGATGGCCGCCCCGGCGGTCCTGGGAGCGGTGGCCCTGGCCGCCACGTACCTGCCGGCCCGCAGGGTGGGCCGCGTGGACCCGGTTCAGGCGTTGCGGACCGAGTAGGGCGCGGTCAACTTCCGGTACGATTTGAGGCGCCGGCGGCTCCGGATGTTGGGTCGCCGGCGGTCCGTCGCCGGTGGCCGAACCCCCGCAGATGGCCGAATCCATCTCCCAGATATCCACGCCAGCGAGCTCCCGGGCTCGGGCCTTCTACGAGCTGACCAAGCCGGGTATTGCCGGCTACGTCATGGTCACGGCCGGCGTGAGCGCCTATGTGGCTTCCCGTGGGCAGGTGGGGCTGCTCCCTGCGCTCCACACCATGGTGGGCACGGGGATGGCCACCGGGGGCGCCCTGGCGCTCAACCAGTACGCGGAGCGGGACTTCGACGCCGTCATGCACCGGACGCGCCGCCGCCCGCTGCCGTCGGGTCGCCTGGAGCCCACCACGGCCCTGGCCTTCGGCTCCTCGCTCATGATGGCGGGGATCATCTACCTGGCCCTCTTCGTGGGCGCCTTGCCGGCGCTCCTGGCGGCGCTCTCGGCCGCGGCCTACCACGGCGCCTACACCCCACTCAAGACCCGATCCCACCTGGCCACCCTGGCGGGCGGCGTCCCGGGCGCCATGCCCACCCTCATCGGGTGGAGCGCCGTGCGCGGCAGCGTCGACCTGGGCGGGCTCGGCCTCTTCGCCATCGCCTACGCCTGGCAGCTCCCCCACGTGCTGGGCCTGGCGTGGATGCTCAAGGAGGACTACCGGCGGGTGGGCTTCAAGCTCATCCCGCCCCACGACGACGCGGGCAAGGTCATCAGCCGCCACATGCTGGCTTGGCTCGCCGTGCTGGTCCCCCTGAGCGGCGTCCCCACCTGGTTGGGCTACACGGGGTGGGTGTATTTCTGGGGCGCGCTCGTGGCCAGCCTGGCCTTCCTCCTGGTGGGGATCCGGGCCACCCGGGCGTTCACGCCCCTCACGGCCCGCAAGGTCTTCTTCGGGTCGCTGCTCTACCATCCGGTGCTGCTGGTCCTCATGCTCTTCGACACCGTCCGTCCCTGAACCCCATGGAGGTTCGCCCGTGCGCACCGCCGTGCTTGCCGCCGCTGTCCTCCTCCTCGCGCCGGCCCCGGCCATGAGCCAGGACGCCCCGGCCCGGCCCCGGGCCCGCGACATCGGCCTGGTGGTCGGGATCTTCGAGCCCGGCGCCGACAACGCCATCACCGACGTGGAGGGCGTGCGGGTGGGGCAGACCACCGTGGTGCGGCCGCCGAACGTGCGCACCGGGATCACCGCCATCCTCCCCCACCCCGGCAACCCCTTCCGGAGCCGGGTGCCCGCGGCCATCTACGTGGGCAACGGCTTCGGCAAGCTCCTGGGCGTGACCCAGGTGCGGGAGCTGGGCGAGCTGGAGACGCCCATCCTCCTCACCTGCACGCTGTGCGTGTGGAAGGCCGCCGACGCCATGGTGGAGTGGATGCTGGCGCGGCCCGACATGGAGAACGTGCGCTCCATCAACCCGGTGGTGGGGGAGACCAACGACGGCCGGCTCAACGACATCCGCTCCCGCCCCATCACCCCCGACGAGGTGGTGTCGGCTCTGGAGTCGGCCTCGGGCGGACCGGTGGAGGAGGGCGCCGTGGGCGCCGGCGCGGGCACCATCGCCTTCGGATGGAAGGGGGGCATAGGCACCAGCTCCCGGGTGCTCCCCGAGGCGCTGGGCGGCTACACCGTGGGCGTGCTCGTCCAGACCAACTTCGGCGGGATCCTCCAGATGAACGGCGCACCCGTGGGCCGGGAGCTGGGGCAGTACTCCTTCTCCAACGTGGTGGGCGCGGCCGAGGACAGCGCCGCGGCGGGCGCCGGCGGGGACGCGGCCGGCAGCGGCGCGAGCGGGAACGACGGCATCGACGATCGTCCCACCTGGGACCCCACGTCCGACGACCAGGAGTGGGGCTCGTGCATGATGGTGGTGGCCACCGACGCCCCCCTCTCCGACCGCAACCTGGAGCGCCTGGCCAAGCGGGCCATCATGGGGCTGGCCCGGACGGGCTCCTACGCCAGCAACGGCTCGGGGGACTACGTCATCGCCTTCTCCACGGCCAACGGCGTGCGCCGGAGCACGACGCCGGCGGTCATCCGCATCGACGACCTCCACAACGAGCAGATGAGCGGTCTTTTCGAGGCCACGGTGGAGGCGACCCAGGAGGCCATCTACAACTCCCTCCTCAAGGCCGAGACGGTGACGAGCAACGGACGGACCGTGGAGGCCCTCCCCCTGGAGGAGACGCTGGCGGTGCTCCGGAAGTACAACGTGATCCCGCCGGCGTAGGGGGGGCGGGGGACGTCCCGGCCATCACGCAGGAAGGGAGAGAACGCGGCCGGTGGCCTCCTGACCCGGGAAGGGTGGCTGACCCCTCGCCACCGACGATCCGGTACTCCGGGGGTGAAGGGACGCTTCGAGCGGCCCGCTGGCTTCCCGTGCCGGAGATCCCCCCATGAACCCTCGGCTGCCCCCTTGGCTCCTGGGTGTGGCGCTCTTCGGGCTCGTCGTTCCCAACGGCCTCTTCCTCCACTGGCTCTTCGTGGAACGGCCGGGCGTGCAGGCGGTGCTGGCGAACCACCTGGCGGTGGCGTTCATGCTGGACGCCATGCTGGTGCTGCTGGTGCTGACCGTCCGCTTCGCCGTCCACCCGCCGGGCAGGCTGCGGTGGCCCTGGTTCGTCCTGCTCTCGCTGGTGGGCGGCCTCGGCTTCTCCCTCCCGGTCTACCTCTGGCTCAACCGCCGCGGGGAGGGCCTTCCGCGTCCTCCAGCCCCTCCAACCCCCCCAGACCCACCGCCTCCAGCAGCTTGAGTGCGTTGCGGGTGGTGGCCAGCCCGGGACGGAGCTTGTAGTCGAAGGTGAGGCGGGTGCGCCCCTCCTCACGGCCCACCTGCTCCCGGAAGTGGACGGACTGGGCCATGGCCTCCAGGTCGGGAGACTGGGCCAGGGTGAGGTCGTGGGTGCTCACCGCCCCGATGGCCCCGGCGGCGACCAGATGCCGGATCACCGCTCGGGCCGCGACCCGCCGCTCCGCCGTGTTGGTCCCGTGGAGGATCTCGTCCAGGAGGTAGAGCACCCGGGCACCCGCCGCGTCGGCGGCCTCCACGATCCCCCGGATGCGCAGGAGCTCGGCCATGAACAGCGACACGCCCTCGGTCACCGAGTCGTCCACGCGCATGGAGGTGTGGACGCGCACCGGGGGGAGGGTCAGGGCGGCGGCGCAGACCGGGCCTCCCGCCGAGGCCAGCGCCACGTTGGCGCCGATGGCCCGGAGGAGCGTGCTCTTGCCCGACATGTTGGAGCCCGTGACCAGGAGGAATGAGCCGGGCGGCCCCACCTCCACGTCATTGCGGACGCACGTCTCCGGCGACAAGAGGGGGTGGCCCAAAGCGCTGGCCTTCAGCACGGCCGACCCGTCCTCCACGAGGTCGGGAAAGCACCAGTCGGGATGGTCGTGGGACAACGAGGCCAGCGCCGTCAGCCCCTCGAACGTCCCCAGCGCCTCGAGCCAGTCGCGCACGGCCGCGCCGTGGCGCGCCCTCCACCGGTCCAGCGCCACGGCCAGGTGCACGTCGAGCATGAGCAGCAGGGCACCGATGCCGTACATCATGTTGCGGCGGCTCTCCACCGTGTCCAGGAGCCGGGCCAGCCGCGCCAGCGCCGCGGACGCCTCCCCCTGGTCCGACGCGAGGCGCCGGCGGATGTCGGCCATGGCGGCGGATTCCGCCGGGAGACCCTCCATGACCCGGACCTGGGGGACATAGGCTCGGAGCGGCATCCCGCCGTCCTCCACCACCTGGAGCTCCCGCCGGATCCGTCCCCATGAGCCGCGCAGCAGCCACGCCTGGACACCCGCCACCAGTACCCAGAACGGCGCCCAGCCCGCCATCAGGTATCCCACGAGGAGCACCACGAGCACGGGCGGCACCATCCACGCCCCCACCCGGAGGCGCATGGAGGCCATCACCCACGGCTCGTCCTCGGCCCACGCGAGGAAATCCTGCACGCTATGGGGCTCGTCCGGCGCGCCCAGACGCCCATGGGCCGTGAAGGCGATGCGTGCGTCCAGCACCGGGGCGAGCTCGCGCACGGCCTCCTGACGGCGGCGGGACGCGGTGGGGTCGGAGGGTCCCAGGAGCCAACCCCGGAGCACGGCCCGCCCCCGCTCGGTGGTGACCGGTCCCAGCAGCCGGAGGAGGGACGCCCGGCCGGCCACGTCCAGGTCCCGGGCGTAGGGGTGGTCCCGCTCGATGGGCGGCTCGCTCCGCTCTGCCGACGGGAGGACGTCGGCCAGCACGTCCCAGCGCCGGTCCAGACGGAGCTGCCCCTCGTGGGCCAGCAGGCGGAGCTCCTCATGCCACCGCTCCCGGCGCCGCGCCCGGCGGTGGGCGGCCACCTCCAGCATGAAGAGGACGACCAGCACACCCAGAACGGCCAGCGCCACGGCGGCGGTGGTGCCCTCCTGGACGTCGAACACCACGTAGGCCGCCACCGCGGCCAGGAAGGTCACGGCCCGGAGGGAGGCCAGCCGGAGGGATGCCCGGTGCGCCTGGTCGCGCACGGCGCGATGCTCTGCCTCGCGCTGGCGATACGCCTCCCAGGGCGCGGCCGGCGGCGCCTCCCCCCCCTTGCTCACGTGAGCACCTTTTCCAGGTCCGCCAGGAGGGCGTCCACCTCGTCCACGGTGTGGTCCCCCATGTGGCCGATGCGGAACGTGGTCTCCTCGAGCTTCCCGTAGCCGCCCCCGATCACCCACCCCCGGGCCTTCATCCCTTCCACCACGGAGCGGCTGCTCCGTCCCTCCGGGAGGACCACGGTGGTGACGGTGGGGGAGCGGAAGCCCTCGGGCGCCAGGACCCGCAGCCCTGGAAGCCGTTCCGCGGCGGCCCCCACCCACGTCCACACCCGCTCGGCCATGGCAAGGTGGCGGGCCCAGCGCCGCTCCATGGTCTCGGAGCGGATCCGTCCGAGTTGGACCTGCAGGGCGTAGAGGAGGCTCAGCGCCGGCGTGTTGGGCGTCTGCATCTTATCCAGGTTCTTCTCGAAGGCCAGGAGGTCGAAGTACACCCCCCGGGCCTTCACGGTCTCCGCGCGCTCCATCATGCGCTCCGACGCCACCCCGAAGGCCAATCCGGGCGGGAGGGCCAGCGCTTTCTGGGATCCGGTGAGCACGAAGTCCAGGCCCCAGGCGTCGGTGCGCACCTCGGCGCCCCCCACCCCGGTGACCGAGTCCACCAGGAGGAGCACGTCATCCTCCCGGGCCACCACCCGGGCGATGCGCTCCACGGGATTGAGCACGCCGGTGGACGTCTCGGAGTGCACCACCGTGACCGCATCGTAGGCGCCGCGCCCCAAGGCCTCGGACACCACGTCGGGGTCGTGGGCGCTCCCCCACGGAGCGTCCAGGCGGTCCACCGCCAGGCCGCACGCCAGGGCGATCTTGGCGAAACGCTCGGAGAAGGCGCCGTTGACCAGGGCCAGGATCCTCCCCGACGCCCCGTTGCGCACGGCGGCTTCCATGAGCCCGGTGGCCGACGACGACGAGACGAAGACGGGCCGCTCGGTGCGGAAGACGTCCTTGAGCCCGGCCTGGAGCCCCTCCATGAGCGCCACGACGCCGGCGCCCCTGTGCCCCATCATGGGGCGGACCTGGGCCTGCAGGATCTCGGGACGGACCTCGGTGGGACCGGGAAGGAAGAAGCGTCCGAACGCCTCGGGCGAGCCGTCGGCGAAGAGGGTGCTCACGGTCGTGGGCTCCTGCAGGGCGCGGCCGGGACGGTCCTCACCGCCAGCTGTCGCGCCAGCGTGTGTAGTTCACGGTGACGACGCCGGCACGGTCCAGCACCTCCAGCCCGGCCGAGTCGCGGTACGATTCGCGGAAGAATACGTGGCTCACCTTGGCCTGGACCATGAGCTTGGCGCACATGATGCAGGGGCTCGCCGTGATGAAGGCCACCTTGTCCGGCACGTCGCCCGGCGCCTTGACCAGGGCGTTCATCTCCGAGTGGATGCACCCGCACTTCCCCGCCTCGGTGGAATCGCACCGGTTGGGAAACCCGCGCACGTTCCCGTTGTAGCCGATAGCCAGCACGTGCTCGAGGTTCGCCGTGGTGATGACGGTTCCGACCTGCAGGCGCGCGCACGTGCTCCGCTTGGCCAGCTCCTCGGCCATGCGCATGTAGACCTCGTACAGCGGGGGCCGGTCCGTAGGCTCCCGGGGCGTGACGAAGTCGTCCGGGACCTCCACCACGTTGAGCGGATGGGTGTTCTCCGGGACGCCATCCTTGAAGATCAGCGGCATGTCAGCTCCTCAGCTGCTCGGCGATGGATCGGGTGCGCTCCGTCACGACGTCGCCCGTGTGCTCCGTGTCCACGGGCTCCACCAGCGCGAGCCAGCACTCCTCGTCGGCCACGGGATTGTGGCGCACACCGGCGGGCACGACGAAGGCGTCTCCGGGACCCAGCGACACCTCGCCGTCCTCGAGCTGGATCCTGAGCGTGCCGCGGAGCACCAGGAAGAGCTCGTCCTGGCCCTCGTGGGCGTGCCAGACGAGCTCACCGTGGACGCGGGCCACCTTGACGTACTGGTCGCCCACGCGGGCCACGACCCTGGGGGACCAGAGGTCCTCCAATGCGCCGGCGGCGGACTCCAGGTTCACGACCTTCGTCTCCACGGCACTCCTCCGTCGGGTTCAGCCGGCGTGCTGGCCGGCCAGGCGCTCGCAGAACATGTCCATGAGCTCGGCCACGGCGGTGCGCCCCCGGTCCCGGGCGTACCACCATCGCAGCTTCTTGTACCGCTCCTCCTTCGTGAGGGCGCGTCCCTCGCGGAGGACCCACTTCTGAAGCGCGGCGGGACGCGGGCCCCACCACCCCACCTCGCCGAAGTCCTCGTCGTACACGATCACCACGGGGATGGAACGGCTGTGTCCGTCGGTGAGATGCGCGTCCATGACGTCCGGATTCTCGTCCCGGTCCAGGACGCGCAGGTCCCACTCCACCGCCTCCGCGAACCGGGCCATCACGGGAAGCGTGTTCACGGCGTCGCCGCACCAGTCGGCGGTAAGGGCCAGGAGTCGCCACGTGCCTTCGCAGCCCCGCGCCAGGGCGACCAGGTCCTCGGGGAGTCGGACACGCTCGTACACGCCGTGCCACAGCTCCCGGTTCTTCTCCACCGTCTCGAGGTATTCCGAAAAGGTCGGCGCCGCCTCGTAGCGTGCCGCGTCCATGCATTCCTTCCTGTCGCGTGTTGCGCCGTGCCACCCGGGCGGCGGGTCCGGCGTCAGGATTCGACCCGCCCAGGCCGAAGATAGCGAACCCTGCGCCGGCGACCACGGTTCCACGACCGGCGTTTGGGGAAAGGCCGGACGCCGGACCGCGTATCATCCCGCGAGGCCCATGACGTCGCTCCATCGCACCGTCCGCGCGGCTCCGGCCGCCCTTCTCGCCCTGGCGCTCGCCGTCTCGGCGTGCTCCGACGCGCCCACCGCCGTCACCTTCGACGTCCCCGTCGACCTCACGGCGCCCTGGCGGACCGCGGACCCGGCGGCCGCCGGCATGGACGCGTCCCGCCTGAACGACGCCGTGCGGAGCGCCCAGGCCATCTCCCGCCTGAGAAGCCTCCTGGTGGTGCGGCGCGGCCGCCTGGTCCTGGAGCACTACCAGGGCGGAGCTGGTCGCGACGACCTGGCAGACGTGCGCTCGGTGACCAAGTCGGTGGTGTCCACCCTCACGGGCCTCGCCGTGGCGCGGGGCGAACTGACGAGCCTGAACCAGACGCTGGGCGACATCCTCCCCGAAAGCGTGGCCAACCTGGACGAGGTAGAGCGGACCATCGCCGTGGCGGACCTCCTCACCATGAGCGGAGGCTGGGACTGGGAGGAGGCGGGGGCCGTGGGCTACAACGAGTGGATCACCGCCGACGACCCCATCGGCTACCTCCTGGACCGCCCCCACGTGGCTGAGCCGGGCACCACCTTCGCCTACAACTCGGCGGCGGTGCACCTCCTGGGCGTGGCGCTGGAAGAGGCCGTCGGCGAGCCGCTTCCCGCCTTCGCCGACCAGGTGCTCTTCGGCCCCCTCGGGATCGCCTCGCGCCGGTGGGAGGTCCTGGGGGAGGGCCGTGTCAACGGGGGCTCGGGGCTGGACCTCCGACCCCGAGACCTGGCGCGCATCGGCCAGCTCTTCCTCCAGGACGGCGTGTCGGGCGGGACCCGGGTCCTCCCCGGGGGATGGGTCGCCGAGGCGACTCGGACCCGGTACGCGTGGCGCTCCCCCGTGGCGTCCACCCACGTCTCCTACGGCTACCTGTGGTGGACCGACGAGGACAACGACGCCTGGTTCGCGTGGGGGTACGGCGGCCAGTTCATCTACGTGGCGCCCCGGCGGGACCTGGTGGTGGTGGCCACCACGGCGTGGTGGCGCATCGACGGCGAGAGCATTCCCCCAGGCTTGGAAAGCCAGGTGCTGGGGGTGATCGTGGACGGGGTGCTGCCGGCCGCTCCGGAGGGGTAGCGCTGCATCCCCGCCGCGTCGGCGGGCGGTGCCGGAGGGTCGCCGTTGGCGGCCGACGGACGGGGCGCGGATCAGGGCGCGGTGCGTCCCCTCCCCTTCTTCAGCCCGTCTTGTTCGCCGCCCGGGCCGCCTTCTTCCGCTGGTTGGCGTCGAGCACCCGCTTGCGCAGCCGGATGGCGTCGGGCGTCACCTCGATGAGCTCGTCGTCCTGGATGAACTCCAGCGCCAGCTCCAGGGTGATCTGGCGGGGGGGCTCCAGCTTGATGTTCTCGTCCGACGCGGTGGTGCGCATGTTCGTGAGCTTCTTCTCCTTGCACACGTTCACGTCCATGTCGTCGGTGCGGACGTTCTCGCCCACCACCATGCCGCCGTACACCGGGTCGCCGGGCTTCACGAACATGGTGGCCCGCTCCTGCAGGTTGAACAGGGCGAAGCCCACGGCCACCCCCTCGCGGTCGGAGACCAGCACGCCGCGGCTCCGGCCCCGCAGGTTGCCGGCCCATGGCCCCCACGAGTCGAAGGTGTGGTGCAGGATGCCCTCGCCCCGGGTGTCGGTGAGGAACTCGGAGCGGTAGCCGAACAGGCCCCTGGCGGGCACCCGGAAGCGCAGGCGGGTCGTGCCCGAGTCGCCCATGGGGCGCATGAAGGTCATCTCGGCCTTCCGTGGGCCCATCTTCTCGATGACGGTGCCCACCATGTCCGACGGGACCTCGATGACCGCCTCCTCGTAGGGCTCCAGGACCTTGCCGTCGTCCCCGCGCCGGGTGATGACCCTGGGCCGCGACACCTGGAACTCGAAGCCCTCGCGCCGCATGGTCTCCATGAGGATGGTGAGGTGCAGCTCGCCCCGTCCGCTCACCGTGAAGGTGTCGGGCTGGTCCGTGTCCTCCACCCGGAGCGCCACGTTGCGCTCCAGCTCCTTGAAGAGGCGCTCCCGCACCTGGCGGGTGGTGACGTACTTCCCGGACTGTCCGGCGAAGGGGGAGTTGTTCACCGTGAAGTCCACCGACAGGGTGGGCTCCTCCACGGCGATGCCCCGGAGGCGCTCCCGGTGGTCGGGGTCGGTGATGGTCTTGCCGATCTCCACCCCGTCCAGGCCGGCCATGGCCACGATGTCACCCGCCCGGGCCTCCTCCACGTCCAGGCGCTCCAGGCCCAGGAACGAATACAGCTTCATCACCTTGGCGTCCTCGGCCTCGGCGTCGTCTTCCACCATGCCCACGTCGCCCAGGTCCAGGAGGGAGACCTGGTCGCCCACGCGCACCGTGCCCCGTTCGATCTTCCCGATGGCGATGCGCCCCACGTAGGACGAGTAGTCCAGGGTGGAGACGAGCATCTGGAAAGGCCCCTCGGCATCCACCTGGGGCTCGGGGAAGTGGGAGATGATGGTCTCGAAGAGGGGCGTCAGGTCCCCTGCCCGGTCATCGGGCGACCGCGAGGCCCATCCGTCCCGGCCGGCGGCGTAGAGGAACGGCGCGTCGAGCTGGGCGTCGTTGGCCTCCAGGTCCATGAAGAGCTCCAGGACCTCGTCGTGGACCTCGTGGACGCGGGCGTCGGCCCGGTCCACCTTGTTCACCACCACCACGGGGAGCAGGCCCAGCTCCAGCGCCTTCCGGGTCACGAAGCGGGTCTGGGGCATGGGGCCCTCGGCGGCGTCCACCAGGAGGACCACACCGTCCACCATGCGCAGGATCCGCTCCACCTCGCCGCCGAAGTCGGCGTGTCCGGGAGTGTCCACGATGTTGATCTTCACCCCGTGCCACTGCACCGCGGTGTTCTTGGCCAGGATCGTGATCCCCCGCTCCCGCTCCAGGGGGTTGGAGTCCATGACCCGCTTCTCCACGTCCTGGTTGGCCCGGAAGACGCCGGACTGGCGGAACATCTGGTCTACCAGGGTCGTCTTGCCGTGATCGACGTGGGCGATGATGGCGATGTTGCGGATCTTCATGACGCGGGGTGCCCTTCGGGCCGGGCGGGGGCAGACGTGATCAGTGCAGCCGTTCTCGGTACAGCCATGTAAGATAACCAAATGACTGCGCCGGGTTCAGTCCTTCCCGTCGCCCGCGCTACTTGCCCTTCAGGCGCTGCTGCACCTCGCTGAACCAGTTCTGCACCAGGATGAGCGCGTCCTCCACCGGGCCGCCGGTGGACCCGATGGACACCATGATGAAGCGGCCATCGTCCGCAACGTCCCACCGGTACTCGGTGGCGTTGCCGCTGAACCTGCCGCCGAGCCCGAAGAGTGGCTCCCGGGCCGTGATCCGGAACGAGGGCTCCGCCTGCACCTGCGCCGCCATCATGGTCCTGTCGGACCTCACGTAGAAGAGCTCGGAGCCGTCGTGGGACCAGAGCGGCACGACGCCACCGTCGATGGAGACCTTGACCTGGGCCGACGCCACGGCGGGGAAGGGCCGGACGTAGACCTCCCGGGTCCCGGACACGTCGGACGTGTACGCCAGCCACCGCCCGTCCGGCGAAAGCACCGGCGTGATCTCGTCGGTGCCCTCACCCAGGAGGAGGTCGTGGTGCGTGGTGTCCGCGCCCTCCATCTCCGCATAGCGCAAGTACCCGTTGGGCGTCCCGCCCGCCCGATAGACGATGTAGCGGCCGTCCCGGGAGAACGTGACGTTGTGGACGCCCAGGGCGCTCCGCTCCTCAGGGGTGGTCGCCTCGGAGCCGTCCATCTGGAGGAGGCGGTGCGCCTCGGTGCTGGCGTCGTAGCGCCGGGCGTCGAAGACGTAGAAGCTGTCGGGACTGATCCGCTGGAAGGCCACGTGCTGGCCGTCCGGCGTCCACACGGGCCGCCGGATGGAAGGGCCGTCGGGGGTCAGCCGGGTCCTGGGTCCGTCGGGCAGCTCCTTCACCCACACGGCCGTCCCCGACTCGCTGGCCTCGGTGACGGCCAGCATGGTCTCGTCGGGGGACAGCGCCAGCGATTGCAGGTTCCCCGTCCAGGTCCGGTCCACCGGCGTGGCGTCCCCGTTCCGATCCACCCAGGCGATCTGGTTCTTCACCGCCGCGGAGGCCTCGCCGCGCCGGTAGAGAACCGTCCCGTCGGCGCCCACCACCATATTTGCCCAGCCCTGGTTCAAGGCCACGCCATCGAAGAGCGGCACGGGGGTACCCAGCGCCTCCCCATCCCGGTCCAGCTCTGCGGCGAACACCGCGCCCCGGGCGTCCACGTAGACCACCCGGTCCTCGCCCATGGGCCAGGCGCCCGCCACCTCCTCGGCGAGCTGCGCGATGGTGTCCCGCTCCAGGTCCACCAGGAGCAGCGTGGTGGTGCTGGGCGGGCACGAAGTGGTGCCGGGGCACGCGACGAGGAGCGCGCCCCAACCTCCGGGGAGGGCCGACAGGCTCAGGAGCGCCCCGATCTCCTCGCGGGTGCTGAGGACCTCCCTGTCGCCCCCGTCGTCACGCACACGCACCAGGTTGAACGCCTGGCTTTCGTAGAGGATCGTGCCGCCCTCCAGCCACGCCACGGCCGGCGTGTTGCCGCCTCCCGCCGAGTCCGCCAGGAGGACCGACTGGCCACCCAGAAGGGGCTGCTTGCGCAGCTCGTTGCCCTCGGTGAAGAACGCCAGCCATTCGCCGTCGGGTGAGAACGTGGGTCGGAGCGCGTTCTCCGTGTTGGGGATGAGCACCGGATCCACATCGCCCGTCGCCTTCCACCAGAGCCGCCAGTTGGCGTCGGCTCCGGTGCCCGCCGTGTCCGCGAACACGACCCCCGCCCCCCTCGGCGCCACGGCACCGGTGAGGTTCAGGATGATCCCGGGCATGGGCCACCACGATCCCAGAGCCACACGCTGCCGCGTCACGGGAGGCGCCACTTCGGGTCGCAGCGCCGACCACGCCAGCCCTCCGGCCACGAAGGCCAACACGGCCGCCACCCCGGCGACGCCCCAGAGGCGCCCGCGGCTCACGCCACCGACACCGGCGGCACGCTCCACGTCCTCCCTGTGGCGGAACGAGGGATTCTCCAGCGCCAGGATGAAGTCCCCCGCGCCGTCGAAGCGGTCGGCGGGGAGCTTCTCCAGCGCCTTCATCACCGCGTGCTCCACGTTGACCGGGATGGTCTTGCGCAGCTCGGTGGGGTGGGCGGGAGTTCCCGTGAGGATGCGGCCCAGCACCGCCTGGGCGGTGGAGCCCCCGAACGGCGGCTGGCCCGTGAGCATCTCGTAGAGGACGCACCCCAGGGCGTAGACGTCGCTCCGCTTGTCCAGGCTTCGGTCGCCCGCGGCCTGCTCCGGACTCATGTAGTGGGGCGTACCCAGGCTCAAGCCCGTCTCGGTAACGCGCCCGCCCCCGGCTTCCGACAGCGCCAGCGCGATGCCGAAATCCGCCACCAGGGGCTCCCCCCGCGAGAGCAGGATGTTGGCGGGTTTGATGTCCCGATGAACCACGCCCTGCTCGTGGGCGTACTGGAGCGCGGCCGCCACCTTCTCGGCGATGGAGACGGCGTCTTTCACCGGAAGCTGGTGCTCCCGCTCGATGCGCGCCCGCAGCGTCTCCCCCTCCACGTGGGGCATCACGTAGAAGAGGAAGGAGTCGGCCGCGCCCGAGTCGAAGAGCGGCAGGATGTGGGGGTGCTGGAGATTGGCCGTGGTCTTGATCTCCGCCAGGAAGCGCTCGCCCCCCACCACCGCGGCCAGCTCCGGACGGAGGACCTTCACGGCCACCTGCCGGTCGTGGCGCACGTCGTGGGCCAGATAGACCGTGGCCATGCCGCCTTCCCCGAGCTCGCGCTCGATGCGGTAGCGGCCTTCCAGTGCCGCGTTCAGACGCTCGATCATGCCAGGACTCCGGGAGGGGTGCGGCCTTTTGAGCGGTCCATAGATGTGGCGCAGGGGTTGGAAGTGCCAGACCCATGATCCCCGAGCCGTCTCCCACGCTCCACGCTCGCCCCCGCCGCGAGCGAGGCTTTGCGCCTTGCTCGGATCCGCGCCGGATCGCATGCTTTCAGCCCTCGACCTCGCCGACCCGCTGGAGTGCTGAGCACCGTGTACACGCCCTTCCCCCATACCGTCCCGGCCACGGCCACCCGCTTCCCGCTGCGGGCCGCCTTCCTCATGGCCACGTTCCTCCCGGCCGCCTCTCCCGGCGGCGCCGCGCACCTGGCCGCCCAGCAGGCAGAGTCCCGCTACACCGAGCAGGTGCAGGCCCTGGCGGCCAACCCGGCCGTGAAGGAGGCCTTCCGCCGCATCGAGGTCCTGGACCCGTGGGGGATGGAGCGGCTGCGCGAGCTCACCCAGATCCCCTCGCCGCCCTTCGGCGAGGCCGAGCGCGCGGCCCGCTACGCCGAGCTCCTTGAAGAGGCGGGCGCCGACTCGGTGTGGACCGACGAGGAGGGCAACGTGGTGGCGCTGCGCAGGGGCAGCCGGGGCCGCCGCACCGTGGCCTTGGGCGGCCACATGGACACGGTCTTCCCCGAGGGCACCGACGTCACCATCCACCAGCGCGGCGACACGCTGTTCGCTCCGGGCGTGGGCGACGACACCCGGGGCCTGGTGGTGGTCCTCACAGCGCTGCGCGCCATGGAGGAGGCCGGCGTGGAGACCGACGACGACGTCCTCTTCGTGGGCACGGTGGGCGAGGAGGGGCTGGGCGACCTGCGAGGGATGAAGTACCTCTTCCGCGACGGCACCGACCTCCCCATCGACGGCTGGATCGAGGTGGACGGCGGCGGCATGGGCGGCCTGGTCACCATGGGGCTGGGCTCCCACCGCTACCGGGTCACCTACAAGGGCCCCGGCGGCCACTCGTGGGGCGCCTTCGGCATGGCCAACCCCGCCCACGCCCTGGCCCGGGGGATCCGCTACTTCCAGGACGTGGCCGACACCCTGACCCGGTCCGGCCCGCGGACGAGCTACAACGTGGGGCGCCTGGGCGGTGGGACGTCGGTCAACTCCATCCCCTTCGAAGCGTGGGCGGAGATCGACATGCGCTCCGAGAGCCCCGAGAGCCTGGAGCGGATCGACGCGGCGCTCCACGCGGCCATGGAGCGGGCGCTGGAAGAGGAGAACGGCCTGCGCCGCCGCGGCGACGCCCTCACGCTGGACATGGACATGATCGGCGACCGCCCCTCGGGGGAGCTGGCGGCGTCCACCCCCCTCATTCAGCGGGCCATGGCGGCCAACGCCTTCTTCGGCGCCGAGGCCGACCTCCACCGGTCGTCCACCAACTCCAACATCCCCATCTCCCTGGGCGTGCCGGCCGTGACCATCGGACGCGGAGGGGTGGGCGGCGAGAACCATTCGCCGGGTGAGTGGTGGATCAACCAGGACGGGTATCTGGCCATCCAGCGGGCGCTGCTGCTCCTGGTCTCCGAAGCCGGGCTGGCACCGGCGGTGCCGTAGCGCACATGACCGCCTCGCCCCTGCTCCGGCCCACGTTCACGCTTTCGCTGAACGTGCCCAAAGACGATGCCATCGAGCTGATCCGGGCCCGACTGGTGGACACCCCGGAGCTCGCCGGGCGGTGGCGTGGCAAGGGACGCTGGGCCGAGATCTACCTGCCCGAGGCCGAACGCCGCATCTGGTCGCCGTACCTGTCCCTGCGCCTGGACGAAGCGACGGAGGGATCCATCCTCTTCGGGCGCTTCGCGCCCCATCCCGAGGTGTGGACGTTCTTCATGTTCCTGTACTTCCTGGTGGCGTTCATCGCCCTCTTCGGCGCCACCCTCGGCTACGTCCAGTGGGCGTCGGGGGAACCGGCCAAGGGCCTGTGGGCGGTCTGGATCGGGCTCCCTGTCCTCGCGCTCATCCACGTCGCCAGTGCCGTCGGCGCCCGCCTGGGTCAGGACCAGATGCACCGCCTTCGCCGCGAGATCCTGGACCTCCTGGCCCAGGAGCCGGAGCTCGAGGTGCGCGACCTGGGAGCCTGAGCGCCCACGGCGATCGTCCTCGGCCCGGGAGCGTTGACGCCGCCGGGGCCGAGCTCCGAGCTGCGCCGAGTACCGCAGAGCGCCCAGCTATGCCGCGTCGCCGCCCGCGCGCACCCGCAGCCACGCGCCCCCGGCCACGGCGCCCAGCAGCACGAAAAGGCCGACGACCAGGAGGAGGAAGTGCTGCGGCTGCATCCCCGGGTGCTGGAGCGCCGAGCGGTCCACGCCGTTGAGGGAGAGGATGTACGCCTCGATGTTGGCGATCTCCTCCTGCGTCAGCGTGTGCTCGTCACCGAAGGCCTGCATGGTCAGTGACGGATCCGTGCCGGCGGGGGTCGCCCCGTGCTGGATGAAGCGGTCGATGTTCTCGGCGAAGGCCTGGGGGTCGGGATCGGCCAGCACCGAATCCACGGGAGCCAGTGACGGCACCGTGCCCATGACCGAGCCGGGATCGGGCACGCCGCCCCGTCCCGCCTCTCCGTGGCACGACGCGCAGTCCTTGGAGAACAGCGCCTTGCCGTGCTCCACGTTCCCGATCATGGACGCGGCGTCGCCCGGGGGTCCGAGCTTGTGGACGGTGGCGCGGATGCGGGCGGCGGTGGCCGAGTCCACGGGCTGGCCGGTGGGTGACGGGGCGGCCGATCCTTCCTGGGCAGCCACGCTCTCAGGCAGCGAAGGAGGCACGGTGGGAGCGGCCGGTGGCAGCCGTTCGGATGACGCCGTAGCCGCCGGCGCTCCGGATGTCGCGGTATCGCCTGCGCCTCCGCCCGACGCTCCGGATCCCGAGGGCGCCCCGGCGGCCCCGGACGATGCGCTCGCCGCCGTCTGGGCGCTGTCCGCCCCCAGGCTCATGAGGTAGTCCACCACGCCGTTGATCTGCCGCGTGGAGAGGGATGCGAACGACGGCATGACCGTGGTGGAGTCATGGGACTTGGGGTTCTTCAGCTGCTGGATGAGCCAGGCGCGGCTCCGGTCCCTCAGCGCCTCGTTGGTCAGATCCGGCCCCACGGAGCTCCCCTGGCCGCCCACCGTGTGGCAACCCGTGCAGCCCAGCGACCCGAAGAGCTTCTTCCCTCGGCGCGCGCTCGCGGAGAGGTGGGCCACCGAGACCGTGGGCGGTCCGGAGGACGACGCGCTCTGCTGCGCGCCCCCGGGCTTGCTGAAGTAGCCGACGATGGTGAAGAGGACCACGGCTCCACCGCCCACGGCGCCCAGGCTCATGGCCAGGGGGCGGCGGCGGGGGTTCCGCTCGCTACGGCGGTCCACGAAGGGGACCAGCAGCAGGGCCAGGATGCCCAGGAAGGGGACCCCCACGGTCCCCACCGGCTCCCACGACCCCTTGAAGAACTTCAGCGCCTGGTAGAGGAAGAGGAAGTTCCACTCGGGCTTGGGCTGATAGGACGCGTCCACCGGATCGGCGGGCCCGGCGAAGGGCGGCGGCGCGTAGGTGACCAGCGTGACCAGGACGATGAACAGCACCATGCCCACCAGCACGTCCCGCACGACCTGGTCCGGCCAGAAGGGGCTGCTCCGCTCCTTCTTCTCCTCCTTCCAGGGCCCCACGCTCCCGAACCGGCGGAAGGCGATGATGTGGAGTCCGGTGACGAGGAGGAGCACGCCGGGGATCACCGCCACGTGCAGCACGAAGAAGCGCGAGAGGGTGAGCTGGCCCATGGAGCCGCCCCCCCGGAGGATCGCCTTGAGGGTGCCGCCCACGAAAGGAACGCTCCCGGCGATGCTGGTACCCACCTCCGCGGCCCAGTACCCGCGCTCGTCCCACGGGAGAGGCGCCCCGGTGAAGCTCATGGCCAGCGTCATGAGGAGAAGGACCACACCGAGGAGCCACGTCATCTCCCTGGGCTTCTTGTAGGCACCCCAGATGAAGACACGCGCCATGTGAAGCGCCACCAGCACCACCATGGCGTTGGCGCCCCAGTAGTGGAGCCCGTGGATGAGCCAGCCGAAGGGGACGGCGGTGCGGAAGTAGTCCAGGCTGTCGTAGGCGTGGTCCACCGTGGGCACGTAGTAGAACAGCTGCCACACGCCCGTCAGGATCTGGAGGAAGAAGACCAGGAGGGTGGCGCTGCCCAGGGTGTAGGCGATGCTGGGTCCGCCGGGGATGTCCTCGTCGAGGCCGAGGCGGAGGACGGCCGAAAGAGGCCACCGCTCTTCGATCCAGCCCAGGATGCGGGAGAACACGGCTCAGACCCTCACCTTCTTGGGGATCCCCACCTTGAACCGCTCCCACTCCACGTAGATCTCCCCCTTCTCGATGCGGATGGGGAGCGTGTCGAGGCCCCGGGGCGCGGGCCCGGAGACCACCTCACCGGTCTTCTCGAAGACGCTGCCGTGGCAGGGACACACGAAGTGGTCCTCGTCTCCGTGCCACTCGTAGCGGCATCCAAGATGCGGACAGATGGGCGAGAACACGTCCACCTTCGAGGCCGAGTGCTTCACCACCCACACGTCGTGGAGCACGGTCTCCTGGATGAAGGCGTCGGTGGTGCGGTCCGCGATGGTGCGGTCCACGGGATTCCCGACCGGGAGCTTGTCCAGGGGGGCGAGGCGAGCGAAGTGGCTCTTCTTCGTGCGCAGGGAGGGCGCCACCACCGCGTCGACGAAGGGAACGCCCACGATCATGCCGATGGTGATCCCGACGCCGGTGGAGAAGACCTTCAGGAATTGGCGTCGGCTCTTTGGTGCATCCTCGTCCATGTCGACCTTCCGGGACCTCGGGCAGTGTTGCCGGCACCGCTCCGGTAGGCCCGGAGACACCGGGCGACGGCCCTCCTTTGAAGACCGAAAGCCGCTGAAGGTTCCGAATCGCCTGTGCGGGCGTCTCCCCGCCGGTCAGTCCCCCAGGACGTACGCGAAGATCAGGGGCGCCACGATGGTGGCGTCGGAGTTGATGTTGAAGCGCGGCGTATCCGCGCCCTCCAGCTTCCCCCAGGTGATCTTCTCGTTGGCCGGGGCGCCCGAGTACCCCCCGTAGGACGGCTGAGCGTCGGTGATCTGGCAGAAGTAGCCCCAGAACGGGACGTCCCTCTTCAGGTCCTGGATCAGGCACGGCACCCCGCAGATGGCGAAGTCCCCGGCGATCCCTCCCCCGATCTGGAAGAAGCCCACCGACGGCCTGCCCTCGTCGGCCCCGTGGTTGGCCTGGTACCACTCCATGAGCTGCTGGAACTGCTCCGTGCCGGTCTTGACGCAGGTGTGGTGCTTCACCTTCCCCATCATGACGTTGGCGGAGAAGATGTTGCCCGTGGTGGAGTCCTCCCACCCGGGCGCCCACACCGGGACGCCCATCTCCTTGGCCGCCAGCATCCACGACTCGGACGGGTCCACCTGGTAGTGTTCCTTCAGGGTCTCGTCGTCCAGGACCTTGAAGAGGTACTCGGCGGGCGTGTGGCGCTGGCCGTTCTCCGCCGCGTCGGCCCAGAGCTTGAGGAGCCGCTTCTCCAGGTGCCGCATGATGGTCTCGGGGATGCAGGTGTCCGT
This sequence comes from Gemmatimonadota bacterium, assembly GCA_050114675.1. Taxonomy (GTDB): domain Bacteria; phylum Gemmatimonadota; class Gemmatimonadetes; order Longimicrobiales; family Gaopeijiaceae; genus SZUA-318. Next base: position 21,792 of record JASFRY010000009.1, read on the forward strand.
GACCCGGTTCATGCCCCGCTCGTAGAGCGCCACCTCGTCGGCGGCGGACAGCTCCCGCCACGACGGGATGATCTCGTACTCCTTGTTGGCCAGGAGGTTGAAGAGGTCCTCCTCCAGGTTGGCGCCGGTGCAGGAGATGGCGTGGACCTTCCCTTCCCGGATCATGCGCGCCAGGATGATCCCCAGCTCCCCGGTGGACATGGCGCCCGCCAGCGTGACCATCATCTTCCCGCCGCGTGCCAGGTGCTCTTCGTACGCCTGGGCCGCCCACACGGCCTCGCGGGCGTTGAAGTGGCGGTAGTGCTTGTCCATGAAGTCGCGGATGGCGCCCAATCTTCTCTCCAGCTCGATGGTCCCAGGTCTACGTCCGCGGCGGGGCTGCCGCCCGCCGTCTGGCTCCCGGCGTAGTCTACAGCTTGACCGGCACGGGACAACCGGACGGTGCGCCCGCAGGGGAGGCACGACGCGCGGCGCCGGGTCGCGACCTCCTCAGGATGCCACCAGGAGCGGAATCGGCCGACGCCTACATGCCCTTGCGCAGGACGCGGCCGGCCCGGACGTCGTTGAACACCCCGTCCCGGATGGCCTCCTGGCCGTTGACGAACACCCAGACCATCCCCTCGGCGAGCTGATGCGGATCGGTGTAGACCGCG
>JASFRY010000010.1:0-22224 GCA_050114675.1 Gemmatimonadota bacterium
GATGCCCTGTACCGCCGGTAGAACGGCTCGTGCAGGCTGGTGCGGTTGGCGCCGGTGTCCAGGTCGCAGATGGCCGGATGGCCGAGCACGCCAACCTCGATGAGCGGGGTCAGGTAGTCGAGCGCCAGGTTCTGCGGCGTTCTCCGGGGCACGTCGCCGGGAATGCGGAGGACGCCTCCGGCGTGGAACTGCACCTCCCCCAGGGCGTCGATGACGGGGAACCCGATGATGCCCTCGATGCGGAAGCTCTCCCCGAAGGTGAGGACCTGATCCGGGACGACGAGGAAGACCACATTCTCCAGCACCACCTCGCCGAGACGCACGCGCGGCGCCACGGTGACGTCGGCCGTCACCGTGGTTCCGGTGGAGGTGCCCACCTCCACCCCCGCTTCCCGGATCCGCAGCCCCAGCGACTCGGCTTCGGAGCGCATGAGGGTGGAGAGGTTGGCCCCCGTGTCGAGGACGTATCCGCGGCCCGCCGAATCGCCCACCTGCACGGGAATCCGGGAGTCGGGGCGCCGGCGGATCTCGGAGGACGCACGGGAGACGATGCGCTGAGGCGGAACGTCGATCAGCGCGGCCGCGGCGCGTGCCTCGTTCTCGACGTCGTTGCGGATCGCCGAATCCGCGGCGGGCAGGTCCGCCAGGAGCCCGGCGGCGTCCAACGCCGCACGGTACTCGCCGAGCCTCATGTGGTTGCGGAAGCGGAGCCGGTAGACCTCGGCGCGCAGGCTGTCGGGGAGCGTGGCGGCCTCACCCAGTGGCGCCAGGGCGCGGTCCGACCCCTCCGGGTCGTTGAACGCGTTGGCCACCACCGCCCGCAGGAACGCCGGCTCGGGACCGCCGAGCCCGGCGAGGGTGTCGAGGCGGTCACGGAGCTCGAAGAAGTCACCCCGGGCGTAGAGCTGCACGAGGCCCGCGGTGACGGCGGGGTCGGACGGGCCTTCCCGCGTGTCGTCCGGCGGGCAGGCCGTCAGCAAGAGTCCTGCGGCGAGGACCAGGAGAGGGCTCAAGGCGCGTTTCATCCATCACCTTCCGTCTTCGGTGACCGTGAGGCCGGTCACGGGAGAGTCTACGATCTCCCGAGTCACCGATTGCATCAATGGGGAGCGTGCCCGTGCGGCCACGTCGGTCCTGTGCGCACCCGGGGGAGGGGGGGATTGGCGGGCGTCGGAGGGTGGCGCACTTGACATCCCATGCAGCCAGGCCGCCATCTCCATCTCTCCCGGGCGGCGGAGCGGTCCGCCGGGTCCCGACGCCCGTACGCCGCCTGCCCGAGAGATCCGAGATCGACATGCACCTCCCACCGGAACGCGCCTCGACGCCATGATTGCCCTCCTCCTGGACCCCGCCGCCTGGGCCAGCCTCTTCGGCATCACCCTCATCCAGATCGCCCTGGGCGCCGACAACCTGATCATCATCACCATCATCGCCAACAAGCTCCCCGGGGAGGAGCGCATCCGGGCGATCCGCTGGGGACTCGTCCTGGCCATGTTGTTCAGGATCCTCCTCCTCTTCGCCGTGAGCTTCATTCTGGCGGCGGCGACGGCGAGCCTCTTCCACGTGGACACGCGGATCCTCGGGATGGCGGAAGTAACCGGCGACGTGAACGGCAAGGCGCTGGTCCTGGTGGTGGGGGGGCTCTTCCTTCTGTGGAAGGGCGTGAAGGAGCTGCGGGTCAAGCTCAAGGGTGTGGAGGATCACGTGAAGGAGGCGGCCCGCTTCCGGGAGGTCGTGGCGCTCATCGTCGGGATGAACCTCCTCTTCAGCGTGGACTCCATCCTCACCGTCGTGGGGATGACCGACGTCCTGGCCATCATGGTGGGGTCGGTGGTGATCTCGGTGGCCCTCATGCTGGCCTTCGCCGACCCCCTGTCGCGCTTCCTCTCCAGGAATCCCGAGTTCGAGATCCTGGGGATGTTCGTGCTCCTCCTCATCGGCTTCGTCCTGGTCCTGGAGGGCGGACATACGGCGCACATGGAGGTCAACGGGACTCCGTTCCCCTACATCCCCCAGTGGATCGTCATCTTCATGCTGCTGCTCATGTTCAGCGTGGACCTGTACCAGAACTGGTGGGAGCGGAAGCGGGGGAAGGCCGAGGCACCCGTGGGACTGCATCGACGGAAGGGATAGCGCGGCCGCCCGCTCTCTTCTCTTCGCCGGCGGGAGGAGGGGCCGGACGACGACCCCGAGGAGGCGGTCGTGCGCGTGGCGCCACCGCGAAGGGTCTTCTACGTTTCAGATGGCCACCCGGAGTCCCCATCCGACGAGGTACGGAGACGCCATGGAGAGCCTGCGCGGCCGCCTGTTGATCTCCAGCGGCGGCCTGTACGACCCGAACTTCCGCCACACCGTCGTGCTCATCGGGGAGCACAACGACGAGGGTGCCCTGGGCGTGATCCTCAACCGTCCCCTGGATGTCACGGTCAGGGACGCCGTTCCCGCGCTGCGCGCGTTGGTCGGGCCCGACGATCCCCTCTTCGTGGGCGGTCCCGTGCAGCCCCGCAGCCCGGTGCTGCTGGCGGAGGTCTCCCATCCCGAGCTTGCGGACCTCGTGGTCTTCGGCTCCGTGGGGTTCCTCATCGGAGAGATCCCGGAGGACGTCCGCCCCGGCATCGTGCGCGCACGGGTGTATGCCGGGTACTCCGGATGGGGACCCGGTCAGCTCGAGGCGGAGATGGAGCAGGACTCGTGGATCGTGGACCCGGCCCGGGAGGACGACGTGTTCACCGACGCACCCGACCTCCTCTGGAGCCGCGTCCTGGAGCGGAAGGGACCCGAATTCCGCCGGCTCTCCCGCATGCCGTTCGACCCGACGATGAACTGACGGGCCGCGGCTCCGCCGCGTCGTGCCCTAGCCTTCGTCCCCCTCGCGGGCCTTCCACGCCGCCAGGATGCGGGCCTCCTTGTCCGGTGCCAGACCGGTCCGGAGCGGCGGCGCGTCGTCACCGCGTGCCTTCCACCACGCCAGCGTGTCACGGGCGGTATCGGCCAGGGGGCGGAACTCGAGGCCCGCGGCCATGGCCTTGCTGCAGTCCCAATCCATGAAGCCCCGCGTGTCCGGACCGGGATAGACCCAGACCGGCATCTCCATCCAGGCGCCCACGTCGTGCTGGCGCAGGAAGTCGGCCGCGACCCAGGTGAACGAGACGTCCGACGTCGTGACGGCACGGATCCCGTAGAGCATCTCGGCCATGGTCATGGGCGCTCGCGGTCCCACGGCGTTGTAGGTCCCCGATGCCTCGTTCTCCACCAGGTGCACCAGGAAGCGTCCCAGATCCCGGACGTCCACGATCTGGGCTCGGTCGGTTCCGTCGCCGGGGGCCAGGACCTCACCACCCCGGTCGATGCGGACGGGCCAGTAGGTGAAACGGTCGCTTCGGTCCCGGGGGCCCACGATGAGGCCCGGACGCACCACCAGACCCCGCTCCCCGAAGGTCGTACGGACGATGCGCTCGGCCTCGGCCTTGTTCGGCCCGAACGCCTCGCCCATGGGAGCGTCACGCCGGATCACGTCCTCGTAGTCGGCGTGGCTGAAGACGGGGGCGTCCTCCGTCTGGCCCCGAGTGCCGTTGTCCGTGTGCGCCGAGAGGCTCGAGACGAAGAGGTACCGCCCCACCGAGCTCTCGAGCGCAGCGGCCGAGTCCTTCACCCAGGCGGCTACGTTGGCCGACGTGTCCAGGACCGCGTCCCAGGTCTTACCCTCCAGGGCCGAGTAGTCGGCGACGGCGCGATCCCCGACGAGCTTCTCGGCCTCGGGGAAGAGATGGGGGTTGGTGCGGCCCCGGTTGAAGAGCGTGACCGTGTGGCCGCGCGCCATGGCGTACTCCACCTCGGCAGGCCCCAGGAACCCGGTGCCGCCGAGCATGAGGATGCGCAGGGCCCGCGGGGCGGGGGGGACCTGCTGGTCCCTGGGATGGGGCGCTTTCCGCGCGGGGGGCGCGCCCCCGGATTCGCCGGGCCGCCCGCCGAGTCCCAGCCCCACACCCGCTGCAGCCGAGGCTGCCAGGAATTCCCGTCTGCTCTTCATGGTCGACTCCTGGGGCCGGCGCCCCGGTTGATTCGCGCGACCTTCCAGCCGCATGATCGTAGCACTGTCCCGGTGATGGTAATGGTGAGAAACGTCACGTCCCGCCAGATGCGCGGTCCCGCATGCCCGAAATCTACGCCTACGAACGCGATCCCCGGCAAACGAAGCTCGAGACGGAGGTGGTCTCCGCCGGAGAGTACGGAGGCCGCCCCTTCGTGGTCCTGGCCGACACCATCCTCTATCCCGAAGGCGGAGGACAGCCTGCCGACCGGGGGACCGTAGCCGACGTGGCCGTTCTGGACGTCCAGAAGGTGGACGACGCGGTCCGTCACGTCCTCGCCGGACCGCCGCCCTCGGGCCGCGTGACCATCACGCTGGACTGGGCGCGCCGGCTCGACCACATGCAGCAGCACACCGGCCAGCACCTGCTGACGGCCGTGGCCCACCAGCGCTTTGGATGGCCGACCACGGCGTTCCACCTGGGCGCGCAGACCTGTGACATCGAGCTGGACACGGCGGAGCTGGATCCCGGGGTGATGGACGCCCTGGAAGAGGCGGTGGCCGCCGAGATCCGCGCGGCCAGGCCGGTCACGTCCCGGCGCGTGAGCGCCGGGGCGTACGCGGCGATGGACGTCCGGTCCCGCGGACTTCCCGAGGGGCACACGGGCGACGTTCGCCTGGTGGAGATCGAGGGCATCGACCTGAGCACCTGCGGGGGCACGCACTGCAGCTCCACGGCAGAGATCGAGGCACTCAAGCTCCTGGGGGCCGAGCGCATGCGGGGAGGAACGCGGCTCTCCTGGGTCGCCGGCGCGCGGCTCCGCCGCCTCCTGGGGGACCACCACGAGCGCACCCTCCGGCTCCGGGAGCTCCTGGGCACGTCCGACGAGGAGCTGGTGGAGCGACTCGGGATGAAGCTGGGCCAGCTCCGGGGCGCGGAACGCGCCGTCCGGGGACTGGAGGAGGATCTGGCCGTGGCTTCGGCGGAGGCGCTGGCGTCGGCAGCGGGGCCGGTTCTGGTCACCCACTGGAGCGGACGCGCCCTCCCCTTCCTGCAGCGCGTGGCCCGGGATACGATCCGTCGGGCGCCGGACCGTGTCGTGCTCCTCACGGCGGGGGAGGGTGAGGAGGGCGCCTTCGTCGTGGCGGCGGGCGAGAAGGCCGGCATCGACGTGCCGGATGCCGGGCCCCGGGTGGCGGAGGTCCTCGGGGGGAGAGGAGGCGGCTCCGGGAGGATCTTCCAGGGGAAAGGGACGCGGCTGTCTCGACGAGGGGACGCGGCCCGGCTCCTGGAGGAGCTGGCCGTACGGGACAGGTGAGAGGGGGTCGCGCGGCGCGGTCTTGGCCTGAAGCCCTGTGTGGCCCCTGGACCATGGACCGCGGGTCGAGCGGCGGCGTCGATCCTCGCCGCCGCCGGCCTCACTCGTAGCGGATCACCTCGATGGGCTGCAGCGACGCGGCGCGCCGGCTGGGCAGCAGCACGGCCGAAAGGGTCACCAGACCGAGGATCACGGCCGCCGCGGCCAGACTGAGCGGATCCACGGGGCTCACCCCGTAGAGGCTTCCCCCGAGCAGCAGGCCCACGGCCACCGCGGCGGGTACTCCCAGCGCGGCACCCCAGAGGACGAGGCGGCCTCCCTGGCTCAGGACCTGACGCACGATGCGTCCCCCATCCGCGCCGAGGGCCACGCGGATGCCGATCTCCCTGCGGCGTCTGCTCACCGCGTGGGATGAGACCCCGTAGAGGCCCACCACCGCCAGCACCAGGCCGAGGACGGCGAACACGCCCAGGGCCAGGGCCATGAGCTCACGGTCGTAGGTGGCGTCGCGCAGCACCCGGGCCAGCGTGGTCTGGGGCAGCTGATACGTGTCGGGGTTCAAAGCCGCGATGATCCGCCGCACCTGGGGAGCCAGGGCGTTCGGGTCGCCGGCGGTCTCGGTCAGGAGCATGACCTCTCCCCACGGCTTCTGGGAGAAGGGAAGGTAGAGATAGGGCTCCTGGGGCTCCTCCAGATCGTTGTACTTCCCGTCCTCGACCACCCCGACCACCTGCACCGGGTCCGCGTCGGGCCCCCCGAAGCGGAGGGTCCGCCCGAGCGGATCCTCTCCCGGCCAGAGCCTCTTGGCCATGGTCTGGTTGACCAGGGCAACCCGCGGGTCATCGGGGCCGTCCTGGGCGGTGACGGGGCGTCCCCGGAGCACCCGGGTTCCCACGATGTCGAAGTAACCCGGACCCACGAGGTTGAACTTCACCGCGGCCCCCTGGGGGAGGGTGGAGCCTGAGGCATCGGGGGTGTGGACCTTGAGAGAGGCGCCGCCTCCGGAGGGGAAGAAGGGGACCGTTCGGGCCATGGTGGCCCGGCCGACACCCGGGAGGGCCTCGACCTGCTCCACCAGGTCGGCGTAGAAGGCCGGGAGGCGCTCCTGGTCCATCCGGGGCCAGATCCACGACACGAGCACGTTGTTGTGCCCCACGCCCAGATCGGCGGACCGGGTGGCGAGGAAGCTGCGGAAGAGGAGTGCCGTGGTGGAGACCAGGACCAGCGAAAGGGCGAGCTGACCCACCACCAGCACGTTCAGGCTCCGGACGGGGCGCCCGGATCGACGCGTCGCCAGATCGTTGCCTTTGAGCACGCCCTGCACGTCGGGTCTGGAGGCACGCAGCGCCGGGGGAAGACTGAACACGATGGCAGAGAGGAAGGCCAGCGCCACCGTGAACCCCACGACCCGGGCGTCCAACCTGAAGCCCCACTGCATGAAGACCGGCTGCGGGGGTAGGACACGCGGCAGGGCATCCAGGACCAGGCTGGAGAGCGCCAGGCTGACGACCACGGCCACGCCGGCGACCATGAGCCCCTCCACGAGGAGCTGGCGGATCAGCCGGACCCGCCGGCCCCCCAACGCCATCCGGATCGCCATCTCCTGCTGGCGGACCAGGGTCCGGGCGAGTTGGAGACCGGCCACGTTGGCGCAGGCGATGATGAGGACCACGGTCACCAACGCCATCAGGAGGGCGCCGGCCCCCCCGTAGTTCCGGGTCTGATAGGCGGCGTCGGTCATGACCACCGGCTCCATGGGCGTCCGGGTCGCCTCGTCGCGGATGTCCAGACGTGCCATGACCGTGCCCACCTCGGCCCGCACGCGCTCGACGTCGGTCCCCGGGGCGATACGGCCCAGGAGGTTGAAGTCTCCGCCGCGGTGGCTCTCCTGGGCCGAGGGGCCCCACCAGGTCTCCACCGGATACCAGACGTCCACGCCGGCCATCCGGCGGAGTCCAGCGTATCCCCGGGGTGCCACGCCCAGGATCGTGTAGGTCTTGCCCGTGAGGTGGATGGGACCGCCCACGACCGTGGGATCCCCTCCGAACTCCCGTGTCCACAGGGAGTGGCTGATCACCACACCCGGCTCCGCGACGGTCTGCGCGTCGTCGTCGGCCCGGTAGACGATGCCGACCGAGGGACGGATCCCCAGCACGTCGAAGTAGTTCCGTGACGTCAGCTCGACCAACAGGACTTGCGTATTCCCGTTTTCGTCCGTGAGCATTGCCCCCCGGAACTCGGCGGCCGCTACGTCCTCCATGGTGGTCGTCTGCTCCCGGAGCACCTGGAAGTCGGCATAGCCGAAGTCGTTCAGGGTGCCCTCCCGGTCGGCGGCGAAGACGCGGACGATCCGGTCCGGCTCGGAGAAGGGGGACGACCGCAGCCACAGCCAGTCGACGACGCTGAAGATGGTGGCGCTGAGGGTGATCCCGATCACCAGGGACAGCACGGCCGCCGTGGTGGTACCCAGGTTCTTCCGGAGAAGGCGTAGGCTGTGGACGAGATCCATCATGCTGAATGCTCCCATGGCTCGAAGCGTGTCCGAAAGCGCGGCGAAGGCCGCGGCGATCCGACGCCGGATCAGGGGAAGGATGGAGAGGAGGGATTGCCGGACGTACCACCGTCGAGCCCCCGCGTGCCCGCGGCGCTCCACCAGGATGCGGAAGCGCTCGTCCAGGTCGTCCAGGAGGTAGGCCCGGTCCGCCTCCGTGGCGAGGAGCCTCAGGAGGGCATGCCAGGACCTGGGGGGGCGGGGTAGCGTGTCGTCGCTCAGGGCGCTCATCTATCCCTCCACCGCGCCTTCCAGGTCCACCCCCTCCCACATGCTGTCGTGGACCCTGCGGGCGCGCCGAAGGGCTGCGGCCCCCTCCACCGAGAGCTGGTAGAGGCGCTTGGCCCGTCCCCCGCGCTCCGGAATCGGGGAGGAGAGGCGAGAGGCGACGAGCCCCTCCTTCTCCAGGCGATCCAGGGCGCTGTATACGGTCGCGATGGAGACGGAGCGGGCGGTACGCTCCTCGATCTCCTGGTGGATGGGGACTCCGTAGCCCTCGTCCCCCAGACGCGCAAGACAGAGGAGCACCCACTGCTCGAGCTGGCTGAGCCTTCCGCCGCGTCCCATGGCGTCTCCCGCGTGTGCCCGGTGTGGATGTCGGGGTCCCTGCGCCCCGGCCTGCAGAGTCCTACGTGCTCGCTTTCTTTTTGTTTCAGTAAGAAAAAACTGCGTCGGGCTTCGATGTGTCGGAGGGGCCTGAGCGGGCGATGGCATCACAGCGGTTCGGGGGCCTTGCGCGTTCAATTAATCATATTATCATGATCAATATGATGATTCACCCTCGGAAGCCTGTCAGATGATCCTCTCCCAGACCGCGGTCTATGCCCTCAAGGCGGTCCTCTACCTGGCCGAGACCGACGACGGAGAGCTGGCGCGCGTGGACGATATCGCCGACGCCCTGGACGTGCCCCGGAACTACCTGTCCAAGATCCTCCACACCCTGGCCCGATCCGGGCTTCTGGCCTCCACCCGGGGACCCCGGGGGGGATTCCGGCTGGCCACGGACGCGGCGAAGGTGACGCTGCAGCAGGTGGTGGATCCCTTCGACGAGGTGGTGGAACGGTCGGGGTGCCTTCTGGGTCGGGAGCGGTGCAGCGATGACAACCCCTGCGCCGCCCACGCCCGGTGGAAGGCCGTCTCCCTGGGGGTGAAGAGCTTCTTCCGCGACACTACGGTCGAGGACCTGTCGAAGCAGGGTGGGTCCATCCCGGGGGGTGCCGTCGAATGAGATCCGCGTGGGTGTAGCGGGGCCGCCCGGACGGATCCGGGACCGGAGCGACCCTTGAACCTCGATCCGACCATCGGGAGAGAGCCCGGCACATAAACATCATTTGTTCATGAACAATGCACATTTAGCAGATCAACACCCAGAGGGAGAAACGGAATGAACCGCGCGACACGAATACGCACCGTGGGCGCCTTCGTGGCCCTGGGCAGCCTGTTGGCATGCGGTGGCGCACAGGACGACGCAGCCGCCGGAAGCCAGTCGGGTGCGGAAGCGACAGAGGCGGCCCCGGCGGCGGCACAGCCCACGGCCGACGCTCGACAGGAGGCACAGCAGATCTTCTCCACCCGATGCGCGGTCTGTCACGGCGCGGAGGGCCGCGGAGACGGGCCGGGTGGGGCCGCCCTGGATCCCAAGCCCCGCAATTACCACGACGTGGCGTGGCAGGACAGCGTCACCGACGAGGAGATCGAGAAGGCCATCGTCTACGGCGGAGCCGCCGTGGGGCGGAGCCCGATGATGGTCGGCAACCCCGACCTGGCCGCGAAGCCGGAGGTCGTGGCCGCGCTCAGGGAGATCATCCGGAACTTCGGCAAGAACCAGTAGCCGCACCTGCGGCGCACGGATCACGCAGAGGAGGAACGTATGGCACAGCAACGCTGGAGTGGCCGCGTCGGCCGGCGCGTCCTCGGGAGCCTGGCGATCATCGCTTTGGCAGGGTGCGGCGGGGCCGGGGGGGACGGGTCGGGCGCGTCGGTGCAGAGCCTCATGCAGGCCCGGAACCTGAGCGAGGCCGACGTCGTAGCGGCCCTGAAGACCTACACGCCGACGGGACGCACGGACCCCTTCATCATGTTCGCATCGGGGGGGCACAGCGGTCAGGTCATCGTCATCGGCGTCCCGTCGATGCGCATCCTCAAGTACATCGGCGTCTTCACGCCCGAGCCCTGGCAGGGCTACGGATTCGACGACCAGACCAAGGCCCTCATGGCCAACAGCTCGCCGGAGGGGAAGAAGCTGACCTGGGGTGACACTCACCATCCAGCGCTGAGCGAGACCGACGGCGACTACGACGGGCAGTTCCTCTTCATCAACGACAAGGCCAACGCCCGGGTCGCGGTCATCAGCCTGAAGGACTTCGTGGCCACGCAGATCGTGCATGCGCCCATCCTGGGCACCGACCACGGAGGCACGTTCGTCACGCCCAACACCGAGTACATCATCGAAGGGGGACAGTATCCGGTTCCGCTGGACGGCAGCTACCAGCCCCTGTCGGAGTTCAACGACAAGTACCGGGGAGCGGTGGTGTTCTGGAAGTTCGACCGCGAGAACGGGCGCATCGATCCGTCGGCGTCCTTCGCCATGGAGCTGCCCCCCTACATGCAGGACCTCTCCGACGCCGGGAAGCTCGTGAGCGACGGGTGGGTGTTCATCAACTCCTTCGACACCGAGCGGGCCCACGGGGCAGGCGACGAAGGCGGCCCGCCCCTGGAGTCGGGTGCCTCGCAGAACGACATGGACTACATGCACGTGATCAACTGGCGGAAGGCCGCCGAGGTCGCGGGGCAGGCCGGCAAGACGCGCACGATCCAGGGGATCAAGGTGATCCCCCTGTCCACCTCCGTCGACGAGGGGCTGCTCTACCTGGTTCCCGAGCCCAAGAGCCCGCACGGCGTGGACGTCACACCCGACGGCGCGTACCTGGCCGTCTCGGGCAAGCTGGACACCCACGAGACCGTGTACGCCTGGGACAAGATCAAAGGCGCCATCGACGCCGCGAACTTCGAGGGCAACGACCCCTACGGCGTGCCCATCATCGGCTTCCAGACCGCGCTGCACGGCCAGGTGGAGATCGGCCTGGGGCCGCTGCACACCAACTGGGACGACCAGGGCAACGGCTACACGTCCATCTTCATCGAGTCCAAGATCGCCAAGTGGTCGCTCGCGGACATGAAGGTCCTGGAGAAGATCCCGGTGCACTACAACATCGGGCACCTGGCGACCCCCGAGGGCGACACCGAGCACCCCAAGGGGCAGTACGTGGTGGCGCTGGACAAGTGGTCCATCGACCGCTTCAACAACGTCGGCCCGCTCATGCCGCAGAACATGCAGCTCATCGACGTCACCGGGCCCCAGATGCAGCTCCTGTACGACATGCCCATCGGGATGGGTGAGCCCCACTACGCCCAGATCATCAGCGCCGACAAGCTCGACGCGGCGCAGATGTACTCCCCGGTGGGCGAGAACCAGGTGACGCATCAGCCCGACCCAAGCGCCATCCACTCCGAGCAGGAGGCCCGGGTGGTGCGGAACGGGCGCGTGGTGGACGTCTACATGACGGCGGTGCGCAGCCACTTCAAACCGGACCGCGTAGAGGTGAACCGCGGTGACACGGTGCACTTCCACCTGACCAACCTGGAGCAGACGCCCGACGCGACCCACGGCTTCGGCCTGGGCGAGTACGACGTCAACCTGAGCCTGGAGGCGGGCAAGACGGCCAACGTGACCATCGTCGCCGACAAGGCGGGCGTGTTCCCGTACTACTGCACCGAATTCTGCTCCGCGCTGCACCTGGAGATGATGGGCTACATGCTCGTGAAGGAGTGAGGAGCGGGCACATGGGCGCGCAGCTCAAACATGTCCTGTACGGGGTGGCGGCCATGTTGGTCATGGCCGCTGTCCCCGGGCGGCCGGATGCCGGCCGCACCGGACCGGCGCCGTCGAGCGCTGGGTCCGCCTCGCCGGCGTGCCCGGCCGAGGGGACGGCGGTGCCGGCGGGCACGCGTCTCCAGGCGCTGGTGGACAGCGTCGCACCGGGCTCGGTGCTGTGCCTGGCGGCCGGGCGCTACGTGGGACCGCTGGAGATCCACAAGCGCCTCACGGTGCAGGGACCCGCGGACGCGATCCTCCGGTCGGACGGCTCGGGCACCACCGTGCGGGCCGTGGCCGACAGCATCGTCCTGAGCGGATTCACGGTGGAAGGCAGCGGCCGGCGCTACGACAAGATGGATGCAGGCGTCTACCTGCGCGGGCGCGGTGTCCAGGCGCGCAGCCTCACCGTCAGGGACGCGCTGTTCGGCATCATCGTGGAGCAATCCGATGATGTGGCCGTGACGGACAACCACGTGTTGGGCCTGGCCGGGTTGCCCGTGGGCGTCCGTGGAGACGGTATCCGCCTCTGGGAAGTCAGGGGATCCCTGGTCCGGGGCAATCACCTGGAGGACTCCCGGGACATCCTGGTCTGGTACTCCCCGGGGAATCGCATCGTCCACAACACGGTGGAGCACAGCCGGTACGGCACCCACTTCATGTACTCCGACGACTGCGTCGTCGAGGACGCCGACTACCACGAGAACATCGTGGGCGTCTTCGTCATGTACTCGCACGGGATCACGCTGAGGAACAACCGGATCGCGGGGAACGAAGTGGTGGACGGCATGGGGCTGGGCGTGAAGGAGTCGGGCAACCTCGTGGTGGAGGGCAACCGCTTCGTCCGGGACCGGAGCTGCCTCTACCTGGACACGTCGCCGTTCCGGGCTGGGGACTCGGTGTTCGTACGGGGAAACACGTTCGCCGGGTGCAGCGCCGGGGTCACGTTCCACAGCAGCGAGCGCCGGAACACCTTCGTGGACAACGTCTTCATGGCGAACCAGACCCAGGTGGCCGTGGAGGGTCGAGGCACCGCCCGAGAGGTCGTCTGGCGGGGGAACTACTTCGACGACTACCAGGGCTACGACCTGGACGGCGACGGTGTGGGCGATGTCGCGTACGAGCTTCGCAGCCTCTCCGAGACCCTGGTCGCGCGCCATCCGGAGCTGGCCTTCCTCCGCGGGACCGTCGCCTTCTCCCTACTCGATGTTGCCGCCCGGGTCCTCCCCCTCCTCGAGCCCGAGACCCTCCTGACCGATCCCCATCCACGCATGTTCGCGCCGGACAAGGCGTGAGCGGAAAGAGCGACGACCATGAGAGTCGAACTGAAGGACGTGAGCAAGCATTTCGGCGGCGTGCCGGCGCTCACCGGGATCTCGCTGGAGATCGCATCGGGAGAGCGCGTGGCCCTGGTGGGGCCCAACGGCTCGGGCAAGTCGACGCTGGTGCGTGCGGTCATGGGCATGCTCCGGTGCGAGGGGTCGGTGCGTGTGGACGGTGAGGACCCTTTCGCGCACCGGACACGGCTGGCGTCCCGCCTCGCCTACGTGCCCCAGACCGCCCCGCAGCTCGGGGCGACCGTGGGTGAGGTCGCCCGCGCCGTCACGGCTCTGCGGGGGTTGGACCTGGCGGAGATGTACGAGACGGCCCACGCCATCGACCTGGATCTGCGGGCGCTGCGCCGCCGACCCGTGCGGGAGCTGTCGGGCGGCATGCGGCAGAAGCTCCTCATCTCGCTGGCCCTGGCGACGCCGGCGTCGCTGCTCATCATGGACGAGCCCACCGCGAGCCTCGACCATGAGGGGCGCGATGCCTTCTACCGGGTCTTTCACGAGCGGGCCGCCGGGGCCACCCTCCTGCTTTGCTCCCACCGCCTCGACGACCTGCGTCGGCTGGTGGACCGGGTGGTCGTGATGGAGGGAGGACGCGTCGTGCGCGACGCGCCCGTCACCGCCCCGGAGGTCGCCGAGCGCCTGAACGGGGACAGCTGGTGGGAGGGCCTGGCCCACCCGGCGGGCGCCGTCGCCGAACGGAGGGCCTCATGAGCGTGCAGGTGACGCCTGTGGCGGGAGCGCCCCGGACCCCCGCCCGCCTGGCTGCGCTCGCCCGACTGGAGGGCGGCGACGTGCTGCGGTCGCGTTGGCTGGTGTTCTGTGGGGGGCTGTATGCCGCGCTGGCCGCGCTTTTCGTCGTGGTCGGTCTGCGGGAGTCTGGCGTCCTGGGGTTCACGGGGATGCGCCGTGTACTCCTCTCGCTCAGCCACGCGCTCGTCGCGCTCCTCCCTCTCCTCGCTCTGACCGGAACCGGGCTAGGCGTGACGCGAGCCCGGAGGGACGGGACGCTGGAGCTGCTCTTCAGCCACCCCGTGACGCGCGACGACTACCTCGGGGCCGTGACGCTCGTCCGGTATGGGGCCCTCTTCCTGCCCCTGGCCGTGCTCATGCCCGCATTGGCCGGTCTGGGCTCGGCGGCCTTCCATCAGGAGGTGCCCTGGCTCTTCCTGATCCGCGCGCTCGGGGTGAGCGCAGCGCTCCTGTGGAGCTTCACCGGCATCGGGTTGGCCGTGTCGACCCGGGTCCGGGAGCCGGATCGCGCCATGATGTACCTCCTGCTGGTCTGGGTCCTGGCGGTCGCTCTCCTCGACTTCGGCCTGGTGGGACTCATGCTCCAGTGGCGGCTGCCCGCCGTGGCCGTCATCGCCCTGGCGGCGCTCAACCCCGTGGAGGCGGCGCGCCTCGCCCTCTTGTCGGCCGCCGAGCCCTCGCTGAGCACGCTCGGGCCGGTCGGGTTCTTTCTCGTGGACAAGCTCGGGCCCGGCTGGCTCCTGGTGGTCGGCATCTCCTGGCCCGTCGTGGTAGGGACCACCGCCTGGGCTCTTGCCCGGCGATGGCTCCGTACCGGCGACCTCATCTAGACGCTAGGGTGGGACCCCGGGTCCCGCCCGTGGAGGAATAGAACCGTGACGCTGGAAGCCAAGCTGCGGCCCCTGGTGGACCGCTTCGAAGAGTTCCTGGACGAGCCCATCCACTTCCGCAGCAGGATCGTGCTCGCGCTTCTCGTGGTCCCCCTGGTGCTGAGCTTCACGCAGCCGCTGTGGCGCATCAGCATGGAGGCGCCCCAGTACCCCCAGGGGCTGTCCATGGACGTCTACGCCTACAAGCTGGGAGGGGGCCACGAAGGGCACGACATCCAGGAGATCAACGAGCTGAACCACTACATCGGCATGCGCCGCATCGAGCGCAGTCAGTTCGAGGATCTGGACTGGATCCCCTTCGCCATAGGCTTCCTGGCCATCCTCACGCTGAGGGCGGCGGCCATCGGGAAGGTGCGCTCCCTCATCGATCTCGGCGTCCTCACCGCGTATGTGGGCCTCTTCTCCCTGGCGAGGTTCGTGTACAAGCTCTACGTCTTCGGCCACGACCTGGATCCCCGGGCGCCGGTGAACATCGCGCCGTTCATGCCCGTCGTCGTGGGGACGAAGCAGGTCGCCAACTTCACCACCCACTCGTGGCCCCAGCTGGGCACTGCGTTCATGGCGGTCTTCGCCACGGGCGTCGCGCTGGTGGCTGCTTGGCACTGCTGGCGGGGGTACCGCGAGGCCTGGGGATAGCGGGTCCGCCGCCGGCTCACCTCCCGCCTCGCTCCACCACCACCCACAGCCCCTTGCCCGCAGGGACGCGCACCGCAGACAGGTCCACAGGCCCACCGTCCTGGAGCCCCTCGACGGCGGGCGCGCGGCCCACGAGGTCCGGACCGAGGCCCAGGGCGTCGCGGTGGAGGACCAGGTCCACCACCTGGTCACGCTCCGACCACGACGCCAGGGCGATGAGCACCCGGTCGGGGCGCACGTACGTGGTGGCAAGGACGTCGTCGCGACCGGTCCGCACCGGTGCGTCGTCCAGCCAGTAGCCCAGCATGCGGCTGTCGCCGATGCCGAAGTCGTCCATCATGCGCCACACGGGGCGGGGATCGGTGTCGCCGTACTTCCGGGCCGTCATGCCGTACAGCATGCCGCGGTAGGGGCGTCCGCCGTCCTGGAGCATCTCCCCCATGAGCCCGAAGGGCAGCCCCGACACTTCGGTCATCCAGTAGTCCGGCGTCTGGCCGTAGTCGAAGTACTCCCCGAACCAGAGCCGCGAGATGTAGGGGAAGTGCTCCATGTACAGCATGGCGCTGTTGTTGTAGCCGTCGCGGGGGTTGAACTGGTTGGCGGAGTGGAGGTCGATGACCACCTGGGGGCGCTCCTGGTACAGGACGTCCACCATGCGTCGCACCGTGGCGCGGTCGAAGGCGATGTCGTCCAGGTAGAGCCCGTCGATGTGCTGGTTGTGGGCCAGCCACCGCAGCCCCTCCACGTAGTAGTTGGTCCAGCGTGACGTGCCCTTGTCCAGGATGGCTGCGTCGTCGGCCCGCCAGGCCCGCCACCCCGCATGGTAGTGGTCCTGGAGGTGCTCCTGGAGCCACGAGTAGCCGCCGCCCTCCCCGTCGTTGAAGATCTCGTCGCCCAGGCTCCGGAGGGGAAAGAGCTCGTACGCCTTGTAGGTCAGCTCGCGGATGGTGTAGTAGAGCTTGACCTTGATCCCTCTGGCGTGTGCCTCGTCGATGTAGGCCCGCTGGGCGTCCAGGTTGTAGAAGGGGTAGTTGATGTACGGATTGATGGCGTTGGCGTGGTGGATGTTCACCACGGTCCCGCCCCACGCGGCGACCGAGTCCACCGGGACGTACTGGTGCACGAAGCGGGTGCGGAAGTGGGTCCGGGTGTCGATGGGCTTGAAGGGAGTGATGAGGAAGCGGACGTCGAAGTGGAGCGTGTCGCCCGCCGCCAGCGTCCTCGGGCCCGAGGTGTTGTGCGCCACCACGGCACCGCCTTCCTCCCGGATGCGGATGCCGCCCCGCCCCCCGTTGAACCAGGACGGGGGCATCTCGAGGGGCTGGTTCTGGTAGAAGTTGGTGTTGAGGGGCCGGACGTAGTTGTCATCGCGGAGCACGTACTGGAGCCCCCGGTTGACGCCGCCGAGCCACACGCCCTCCTGGTTCTTCCTCACGTCCCAGGACCAGTCCACGGAAGCGGGACGGAGCCCGCCCATACGCCCCAGCCCCAGCATGTACCTGGCGGAGCCCGGGGCGTAGCGGACGGGGAAGTCGATGTCGTCCACGGCCACGTCCCGGTCGGCCGACAGGGACATGCGCACGCTGAGCATTCCGTCGTATTCCAGCGCGCCGTCCACGGTGAGCGCGAGTCCCCGGTCCGACGTGCTCGTGGACGTCCACATGGCCCGGCCCGGCGACGCGGACGTCATCGTGGCCCCCCCTGGCCTGAACGTCACCGATGTGCCGCCCGCCGTCACGTCGAGCGCCAGGGGCGCCGCCAGGATGGGCAGGGGGGTCTCGGAGAGGCCCGTGAGCTCGGGAGTGAAGAAGCTCTCGATCCCGGATGGCAGCCCGGTGGCGCCCAGCGTCACCCTGCGGCCCAGCACCGTGAGGGTGTCACCCGACACGCCGACGGGCTCGAAGGGCGGAATGATGTAGTCCGGGTCCTCCCCCAGCGTCGAGTTGAGCCACGCCAGGCGCGTCATGAGATCGGGCTCGTCCTCTCCACCGTCCACGGCGGCGGCGTCGCGCACCCTGAGCGAGGCCGACACCGACTGGCTTCCACGGTGCGCCGTGGATACCGTGACGGTCCCCTCCACCGGGCCGGGGGCCTGGTCGGCAGGGACGCGCACGCCGAGCCAGAGGGGTTGGACCCGACCCGCGGGCACGTCCACACGGGTCGTGAAGCGTCGGCCATGCTCGTCCACGCCACCGCAGTTGAAGCAGGTCCACTGCCACGTGTCCGGGAAGCCCTGGAACGTCACGTGGATGTCCTCGAGCGGCGCCTCTCCGCTCACCAGCGCCACCTGGAACGTGAACGCCTCGTCACGGAGCACCTGGCTCTGGAACTCGGCGCGGTCGGCGGCGTCGATCCAGTGGTGGGGGATGTGGCTCCGCATCCTTACGGGCCGGTCGCGGTGCTCTGCCACCACCCGCCAGCCCTGGGGGGCGGCCGCCATGAACGCCTCCTCCTCGTCGGGCGTGGCGGCGACTTCCATGGGGAAGAAGGAGTGGAAGGCGTCGATGGACTCCATGCGGGTGGTGCGGGCCCGGGGCAGACCGTCGGCGCCCGCGGCCTCCACCCCTGCCGCCCATGCGGGCTCCGGCGCGGGCGCCAGGTCCGGCGGATAGGCGACCTGAGGGTAGTTCCCACCTGTGGTGACCCACGGCATGGTATAGACGTGGTACACCATGCTTCCCGCATCGGGCTGGAAGGCCACCTCACCCGAAGCGCCGTCCGCCCGGAGGACGACCATGTTGCCCACCAGGTCACCGGTGGCGGCGTCCACCACCAGGACCGACTTTTCTCCGGGATGGTCGTCGTGGCGCCGCCACGGGATCGTGACCACCACGGCCTCGGCAGGCTCGTCTCCCACCACCGCCGAGTCCACCTCCACCACGGCCCGGTGGTTGCCCCGGGACGTTCCCTTCGAGCCGTGGGGGAGGTCCGGCGCCCAGTCTCCCGACTCCCAGACGACGCCGTCCACCACGTTGGAGACGGCCGGAGCCCGGTAGAGGGGCGCCGTGGCCGGAGCGGAGTCGCCACAGCCGCCGCACGCGACGCCTGCGGCCAGGACGGCCGTGAGGATCGGGGCCGGGGCGGGCATGGGGAGGCGTGGGATCTTCATCGCAGGTCTCCGAGGGTGAGGGCCCGGCGCAGGATCCGACCTTCCAGATCCTGGAAGACGGAGTCCGGCGCTTCCGTGAGCGGGCCGCGGTCCGGTGCCTGGCCCAGGGCCGCGAGGGCCGGGATGGCCAGGAGGTCGAGCCGAGACCCCGGGGCGCCGTTGGCCGTGGCTGTCTGCGTGGCATCCACGACGCGCTGGAACGCGTCACGGGCGTCGTCCTCGCGCCCGAGTCGCCGGTCCGCCACGCCCAGGAGGAAGCGGACCAGCCGCTCCTCGGGGTTGTAGGGACGTCCCTGTCCCAGGGACTCTGGCCAGGTCAGCGCGGTCTCCAACTGTGCGCGAGCCGCGGCTGCCTCGCCGGCCTCCAGGGCGTCCAGGGCCAGGAGTGCATGGGCCCACACGAAGAGGCGGTGGCTCTCCCGGGCGTTCTCCGACGGGAGGACGTGGACCTGGGCAAGGATGTCGGCGGCCTCGCCGGCGCGGCCCACCTCCAGGAGGGATCGGGTCTCCAGGAGCGCGAGGTTGAAGTCCCGCGGGAAGCGTTCCCGGGCGTCGGCGAGTGTCTCGAGGGATGCCTCCCATGCGCCCTGTTCCTGGAGCTCCCGCACCAGGGCGACGCGGAGGACCCGAGTGGCGGGGTCCTGGGCCACCGCCCGGCGGAGGTCGGGGACGGCATCGGCGCTCCGGACCTCCTTCAGGAGAAGGGCGCGCGCCGCGTATGCCGGTCCATAGTCTGGTACTTCCCCCAGGCGCTCCATGAGCCCGGCCGCCTCACCGCGGCGGTCCACCGCCCAGAGGTTGAGCGCGTGGAGGTAGGTCCATTCCCAGGCGTCGGTGTGGGCGTCGGCCCATGCGAGGACCGGGAGTGACTCGCGCCGGTAGGGAAACTGGAAGGCCGGTGAGCCGGGGTCCGCCAGGAGAGACGGGTCGTTCCGGAGGAAGGCGCGCCACGCCCGTGTTACCGCTGGCACGGAGCGGTCCGTGGCCAGCTCCAGGATCGCCAGGGCGTCGTCGTCCAGGCCCATGTCGGCGTAGCCCACGGCCAGCTCGAGGAGGGTCTGGTCCGGGTACTCGCCGCCCAGGGCGTCCAGGAGCCCCCGGCGGGTCTCTGTCGACGGGTCCGACAGGTACGCCTCTGCCAGGGTGGCGTGCCGCAGGGGATCCAGGCGGCCCAAAGCGACGAGGGCCTCGGCGGCCACGGCTCCGTTCCCCGAGCGCCGACCCGCAACGGCGAGCGCCCGCCACGCGGGGACGCTGTAGCGGTCGTAGTCCAGGGCCAGCCGCGCGTAGCGCTCCGCCGCGGCCCAGTCGGAGGTCTCGATCATGATCTCGGAGAGCTGCGTATAGGCCACGGAGCGGTACGCCATGCTCCTTGCGGCCCATCCGAAGGCGTCGCGGGCGTCGGCGTTACGGCCCATGTCACGGGCGTGGATCCCCGCCAGGAAGTTGGCTTTGGCGTCGTAGGCGTTGAGCTGCCGGGCCGCGTCGGCGCGCTCGAGGCCCTCCTCGTAGCGGCCCTCCCGGTACTCCAGCTCCGACATTCCCAGCAGCGCTTCCCGGTTCCAGGGCTCCAGGGACAGCGCCTGGGTGAAGAGCTGCCTGGCGTCGGCGTACCACCGCCCCTTCATGCGCTCGCGGGCCTGGAAGACAGTCCGCTCGGCGTCGGACAGCGACGGAAAGGCGGCCGGGTCGGTCTCGAAGGGCCGCGACAGCCGCCGGGCCGCCGGATCGCTCCGGTAGTCCAGGTCCAGGGCCGGAACCCGGATGCGCAGGGGTGCTCCTGAATCCACGGCGACCATGGCGCGGAAGGGTTCCAGGGGCGCGAGCTCCAGGGGAAGGGCGGCCACGCGCCGGTCCCCGGACCAGACTTCCAGGGTGTCCGAGACGGAGACGAAGGCGTTCACGCCGAGGGTCGCATGACCGTTCTCGACGGAGGCGTACAGGGCGCCGCGCTCCGACGCGTCGGAGAGGCCGCCCGTCCCCTCGAGGGGGAACCAGGTCTCGCTCCACCGCGACGACGAACCTGGCTCGAAGCCCACCTGGGTGATGGGGTTCACGTCGGAGCCGGGTGCGTACTGCACGAAGAGGCGCCCCGCCTGGAACTCCACGTACTGTCCGTCGGTGTCGGTGAGGAGGTCCTCCCAGATGCCGCCTTCGCGCGAGAGGGCCCAGAGCCACAGCTTCTGCCCCGGGAGCTCCTCGTGGCGGGCCCAGTGGCCGAAGCCGTAGTCGGCATCATGGTAGTAGCCGCCGAAGAAGTCGTTGAGCTCGCCCACCACGTGGTACGACTTGCTTCCGCCGAAGGTGTTGTTGCGGTAGAGGGGGAGGTACCGGCCCTCCAGGTCCACCGGCCAGTCGCGCGCGTGCCCCGAGTGCTCGAGGTACGCGTCGCCGGGGATGGTCATCTCCAGGTCGTCGCGGGCCGGCGCGGCCCCGGTCATCCAGCTGTAGTAGGGCTGCTCCAGCGGGGTGGGGTTGAACCAGAACACATGGGTTTCGAAGTCGGCCCGGTCCGGCGGAAGACGGACTTCCACGCGCCATTCCGTTCGAGACGGGAGATCCATCCCCCCCACCCAGCAGCTCACGCTCCCGTCGTCGTTCTCCACTAGCCGGTAGTCCACCGGCGTGGCGGTGGAAGGGGCATGGCCGATGACGCCGAAGTTGAACTCGATCCCGCCCGAGGTCCACGGTCCCCGGAGCGCGATGTTGCGGAATTTCAGGGCCTCGTTCCGGTAGATGAACTCGTGACCTGTCCCCTTCACCCGGGCGCCCCACACCTTCCCGCCCACCTCGGGGAGGACGAAGACCTCGATCCAGTCGTTCTCCAGGTGCACCACCTTCCACGCCCGATCCACGGCTGCGTAGGCGTAGCCCTCGAAAGCGTGGTATGGGTAGAGTCGGGGGTCCCGGCTCAGGATGGGTACGGGATCGGGCTCGCTGAAGGGGTAGGTGGGGATGGTCCGCACCTCTTCGGTGATGCGGGCGGCCTGCCCGCGGAGCGCTCCTCCGCTCGAGGCGAGCACGAGGGCGGCGGCCGCGAAGAGTGTGGCGTGGCGATGGGGCACGGTGATCCTCTGTTCCCGGGGATGCTCCGCGAAGATACACGCCGTTCGGGCCGGGGCCACCGATTGCGGTGCCGTTGCCCCGGGCCGGCGCGGCGGGAACGAACCGAGAGGCCATAGGGCCACGCCGGGGTCCCATGCCCCGGAGCCTGGAGCTATGTTTCGTGACAGATGGCACGATTGCAGGTGCCGTCCTCACGGACTGCCCGATGACCCGAGCAAGGAGGTGGCCCGTGGACGATGTCGGCTGCGCCCGACCCACGGGAGGTCCCGTCGGAGCCCCGGCGGGAGGGGAGGAAGGAACGTCCCAGGCACCCACCACGACGGCGGAGCAGAGCATGATCAAGGTTGGCCAGAAGGCGCCGGACTTTACGGCACCGACGTATCACGAAGGCAAGTTCGGCTCCGTAACCCTGTCGGACTATCTGGGGAAGTGGGTCGTCCTGTGCTTCTATCCGGGCGACTACACCTTCGTCTGAGCAACGGAAGTGTCGGCGGTCGCCGACAAGCACGAAGCATTCCAGGAGCTCGGCGTGGAGGTGTTGTCCATGAGCGTGGACAGCGTCTTCGTGCACAAAATGTGGAACGAGACCGAGCTGTCGAAGATGGTCGACGGGGGCGTGCCCTTCCCCATGCTGTCCGACGCCGGGGGGAAGGTGGGGGCGGTCT
>JASFRY010000011.1:0-22018 GCA_050114675.1 Gemmatimonadota bacterium
GTGCCGACAGCGAAGAACGCTGCAATAACCAGCAATATCGGGGCTTTCCTCATGGTCTCTCCTCCCTGTTTCGGCCGGGCACGCATCGCCCGTGTCCACCCGGGAAGGTGCACGATCCATGCCGGGGCCTGCCCCTACCAGACCCAGCTCCCTCCGACCATGAGCGCGGTGTAGCGGTAGTCGGCCGTACCCGTGGAGAACGTCTGCAGGCCGGTGGAGGAGAAGCCCCCGGCCACCGAGATCTCGCGGCCCGGTGCCAGGCGATAGGCGACCCGGGCCGACGCCCGGAACGCCCCGGAGGGGTCGCCGTCCTTCGTCACCTGCTGCACCCCGGGCGCCATCTCCACGAGGAACGACCAGGCCCCGGGCTCGAAGAGCCAGCGCCCCGTCACCTCGGCGATCCCGTAGAAGTCCGGGTCGAAGTAGCCGTCGGCCAG
Source organism: Gemmatimonadota bacterium (assembly GCA_050114675.1). Taxonomy (GTDB): domain Bacteria; phylum Gemmatimonadota; class Gemmatimonadetes; order Longimicrobiales; family Gaopeijiaceae; genus SZUA-318. Next base: position 438 of record JASFRY010000011.1, read on the forward strand.
ATCCTTTTCGAAGCCGAAGGCCCGCACGCCGGTGCCCAGCGTCCACATGCGATGCAGCCGCCGCGACGCCGACAGCGCCACGTTGACGCGACGATTGTCCGCCGTTCCCTGAAAGGAGGTCCGGCCCAGGGACCCGTCCACGCGCCACCCGGGTGCCGGGGTCCAGCGTCCCGTGGCCGACACCCCGGTGGTGCGCACGCCGTTCTCCGCCAGGAGGGCCGTGGCATCCAGGGCGCTGGAGGCCAGCGTCACCGTCCCGCTGGCGGTGTAGCGGCCCGGAGACGACACCCCCAGCGTCCACGTCGTCAGGGACGTGGTGCCGTTCCCGTCGTTTCGGCTCCCCCCCAACCCGGCCGACCAGGTCCATCCCGGCTCGGCCTGCCACGACCCGGTCACCGAGAGCCCGTAGGCCGAGCGCGTCAAAGCGCCCTGGCTCAACGACCGATCGTAGGCGTCGGCTCGAAACGCGAGCCGGGCCAGGGGGTGCCACGAGCTGGTCACGGTGGTGGACACCATGTGGTTGTCCTCGGAGTCGTCCTCCACCACGACGCCCGGACTCAGCCTGGGTGCCAGGGCCAGCTGCACCTGCCGGAGCTGCTCCCGCACGTCACCGTTGGAAGGCGCCATGAAGAGCGCGCGCTGGAGCACGTCGAGCGCCGCCGCGTCTCGCCCCTGCCAGCGGAGGTTCTGCGCGAGCCCCACCCGGGCCGACACATCGCCGGTGTCGGCTGCGACGGCCTTGCGGTATGCCACCTCCCCTTCGACCAAGCGCCCGGCCCAGCCCAGCGTGCGTCCCAATCCCTGGAGTGCGGCACCGTTGTCGGGGTGCGTTTCGAGCACGCGACGATATTGGGCGATGGCCGCGTTCAGGTCGTCGGCGAACGAGAGGACCCGAGCGAGACCGAGGCGGGCCTCGACGTCATCCGGGTCCTTGGCCAGCAGCGAGTCGTAGACCGCCCGTGACTGCTCGAAGCGCGACGCCCACGACAGCACCTGCGCCTGCTGGCGCCGTACCGACGTGGCCTCGGGCGCGATGGCCAGCACTCTGTCATACGACGAGAGGGCCGCCTCGTAGTGTCCAGCCCATGCCTGGAACGTCGCGCGGGCCTCCAGCGCCGGGACGAAGTCCGGATGTTCTTGCAGGAGCGCGTCCAGCTCGCTCAGGGCCCCATCGATGTCTCCGCTCCACGCCCGCACCCGGGCTCGATCCACCCGGGCATCCAAGTTGTCCGGGCTCACGGACAGCAGCCGGTCGAAGAGGGCCAGCGACTGGTCGTAGCGCTGGGCCCAGGCCGTCATGAGCGCAACACGGTGGAGCGCCACGGCGTCGGTGGAGTCCCGGGCCAGCCGCGCCCGGTAGAGGCGCAGCGCCCTCTCCGTGTCCCCGGCGTTCCACGCCGCATCCGCCGAGTCCACCTGCTGCGGAGGGGAGGGCCTTTCGGCCCGCCCCGACGGGGGCGCGGCGGCCACCACCGGTGCAACACCGTAGGGGTCGAGGGCGCCATACAGGCCGCGCATGACGTCGAATGCGGGCCGCCGCCGCTCCTCCCAACGGACACCCTCCCGGTCCCAGGTGGACCAGGTGAAGCGGGCCACCTTCTGCCCATCGCCCGGCAGCGACGTCCAGCGCCCATCTCGCCCGGCCAGCGCCGCCACGATGCCGATATCGTCCACGGTGGTGGTGCCCAGCTCTCCCGCCAGAGAGTCGGGCGCCACCTCCTCGCCGGTGGGCAGGACCACCAGGCCTTCGCTGGTGCGCCCCCCCGAGGATGCCGCAGCACCGGAGCCCGCCAACACCGTCCGACTCGAGGGATCGGTGACGTTGATGAGGAGCCACGGAATGCGGATCTCCACGGCGTGACCCCTCCGCTCCCAGAAGCCGTCGGGAGCCTCTCCGTCAGGCAGCACACCCCGGTCGTATCCGACGGCCAGGGACTCCGTGGAGTCCCGGCCCACCCTTCTCCGGTTCGACACGACCTTCAGCGCATCGTACACGCCGTCGTCGTTGGGACGGGACCGGTACGGCAGGTTGAAGCGCTGCTCCACCCGGCCCCGGAAAAGACCGGCCGGCGCGTCCACCACTGCCATGGGCGGCGCGGAACGGGCCCGGCTGCCCCGGCCCACCTCCACCAGGGCCCACGGGTTCACGGGCGGATCCGCCAAGACCCGCACGGAACTCCCATCGTCCCGCACCACGAACTCCACACCCACGGGAAGGGCGGGGCCGCGGGCCCCGGGCCAGCGGCGGTCCCCTGCCGCCGGGTCCAGCACATCGAGACCGAGGTACAGGGTGTCGCCGTTGCTCCGGGTCGGTGTGTCGACGTACAGCCACAGATAGGCATCGTCGGCAGCCGCCCGTACGGTGCCGTCGGGGCCGTCGTAGAAGGGAGGCACCGCCTGCCACGCGTTCTGGCGGTCCGCCAGCGTCCGGCCCCGGACCGCGGGCGCGGCATCCATCGCCATGATCCCGTATTGCTGCTCGGCGTCCAGCCGGTTCAACCAGAGGCGATTGCGCTCCGGCGGGAGCTCGAAGTCGATGACCAGCCAGTTCTTCTTGAACCACTCGTCCATCCACGAGAAGAGGACTCCTCCCGCCGCGCCGGCCTCGGCCAGCTCCCGGGTCAGGCGGGCGTCGCCTGCCGCCATCTCGGCCTCGGTGAGCCCCCCGTGGTGCAACCCCTGGGGCTGGAGGTGGGCGCTGCCCAACGATGCAGGCAGGCCATACTCGGAGATGAGCAGGGGCATGCCCCGGTGGTGTGCCTTGAGCTCGGAGAGGTAGGCGAAGTAGTTGGATGCTCCGGTGGAGTCGGCGACCGCCCGATACGACGGCTGGAGGAGCATGAAGTCCGGGTAGTACGGGTAGGCATGGAAGGACGCGAAGATCCCGGCCGGGTCGGCCTCGGTGGGCTTCATCTTCATGGCGTCGAGACCCAGGACGTCGTTGTCGTACTCCCGGGGCTTGAAATCCACCCGCTCACCCAGGGCCTCCCGGATGGCCACCTCCTGGTCCCTGGTGCTCTCGGTGGGGTGGTGGAGCGGGTCGAGTGTAGACCAATTGGTATATGCAATGGGTCTCTGGGCATGGTAAGTGGATGCTTCGTACCCCACCATGTGATCCACCGCCTTGGCCAGCCACGCCTCCATGGGGTTCCCGCCCGGAAGCTCCACGTACCGCCCGTCCCACCGGGTGAAGTCGGCGCGCAGCGAGTCGAAGGCCATGGAGGAGTAGGGTTCCCACTCCCGCCCGATGATATAGGCCAACGTCCACCGGGACACGTCGGCGGTATAGAAACCCGAGGCGTGTCCGGGCCGGGGCCGGATATCGGCGCGGCCGTGGATCAGGTCCACCACACGCTTCATCTCGCCGAAGAACCCGTCTTCGAAAGCGGGCGCCAGGAAGTCGTGGGCCGAATCGGCGGGAAGCTCGGTCCATACCCCGTGGATGAGCCACAGCGGGTGGTCGGGGTGGGCCGTGTCGTAGTCGTACAACGCCTGGTAGAAGGCCGGCGGATGGATGGTATAGACCCGCACGGCGTTGGCGTTCATCTCGGCCATGCCGCGAATCCACCGGGCGTACGTGGCCGAGTCGGGGAACTCGCTGGGATTCCGCCCCGGCAGGGCGGCGCCCAGGTTCACCCCCTTCACGTAGAAAGGCACCCACCCGTCGGGGCCCCTGATCTCGAAGCGGTCCCCGTGGGCGCGAGCCGGAAAGACGAGGGTGTCGGGCAGGGCCAGCGGGGCTCGCTCCGGCGGCGGGCCCAGCCCTTCGGGGAGCCGAGCCAGGTAGTCCCGCGCCGTGGGGTTGTTCGGCGCAAGCTCCCGGACCCGAAGGAACAGACGGCCCACCGCTTCCAGGTCTCCGGCCCGCCACGCCAGCAGACCCAGCCCCACCAGGGCGTCCACGTCGTTGGGCCGGGCGGCGGTGACGCGCAGGAAGAGGGACCGCGCACGGTTGTCGGAGCCCTGCCGGAGCTCAACGTAGCCCATCCCCGTGGTGGCGTAGAGGTCGTCGGGACAGCGGTCCAGCGCCGCCTGGAATCGGTCCCGGGCCTCGCCCAGATCCCCCGCCCGGTACGCGTTCCACCCCGCCTGGGCGTCGGCCCCCGACGCCCGGGGGCACACCTCCTGGGAACGGGCACGCCCCGCCGTCGTCAGGGTCAGGCTCAGGGCCAGAGCGACGACGGCGGGGCGCATTCCGGTCATGGAGGGATAGTATGCCGCAAAGGGCCTCCTCCAGCTACCGGCGGCCCGGAGCAGACTGCCGGCTACATCCCCCCGTCCTCCGTCACGGGGGTGTCCTTCTTCGCCGGAACGGCCAGATCGTCGTAGTTCATGATGGCGTTGAAGAGCATGTTGAACTCGCCGTGGTTCTGCCACCGATACACCGGGTTGGTGGAGTAGAGCAGCAGCCTTCCCTTCCCCACCGGCACGTCCACGATGGCCGGGCGGTTCCGGATCTGGCTGGCGCCCCGCATGAGGCCGCTGAGCACCGCACCGTCACCGCCCACGTACTTCATGAGGACCTCGTCGTCCTGGTCGTCCTGCGGGACCTGGAGCATGGGCCCGTTGGTGTACTTGATGGGCAGGATCGTGTCCGTGTACCCGTAGAAGATGGGGTGCTCGGGGCGGGTCACCTCGGCATCCACGATGGGTCGGGGCGCGTAGAAGTTGCCCGACGTGCGCGACGCGTTGATGTCACGCACCAACCCGAAGTCGGGAGGGACGCTGCTGGCGTTGCCCAGCGTCATGAGGACACCGCCCTGGGCCAGGAACTCCTGGAGCTGCATGACCCCGTCCAGCCCCATCCCGCCCGTGATGTCCGGCGACGAACCGTACATCCCCAGGTTCTGGTAGGTGTCCGTCTTGGTGTAGGCGATGGGCTCGTCCCTCGGCTCCAGGCCCAGCACGATGCTCTTGGCGCTGCGGCCCTGGCTGGGAATGACGATGACGTCGTAGTCGGCCTTCAGGTTCCCCTCCTTGACCCGCTCCTTGAAGATGAGGTCGTAGGGGATCTCGAACTTGTCGAAGGCGTAGCGCACCCACCCCACGTCCTGGGTGCTGCCCCACGTGCTGTACATGGCGACCCGTGGAACGTCCAGCGCGTGGGTGGCCACGTCGGGCGCTTCGTCCAGGCCCACGGCGGTGAGCCCCAGCTCCTCCACCGCCGAGCGCACCCGGTCGGCGTCGGCTCCGGCGGGAATGATCATCGAGCCTGCCGGCATCTCGGTCTTGTCGGCCTGGAACGACGCCTCGGACGCCTGCACGTCCAGGTCCTCGAGGCGGTAGCGCAGGGTGATCATGTGGGTGGAGCCGTAGTGGGCCACGGCGTAGTAGGCCGGGTTCTTCTCACCCGACACCGTGCCGGCCAGCGCCACCTCGTCCACCGGATCGGTGTCCACGTCCAGGATGGCCTCGTCGTCCACGGGCACGACCTCGGTCTGGAGCATGAGCCCCATGGTCCATCCCGAGTCGTCGTACGTCATGAGGTTGTCGTCGGGGTAGTTGTCCTGGCGCTCCAGGAGGATCTTGGCCAGGCGCCCGTACGGCTGGTCGAGCTTGACGACGTAGGATCCCGCGGGATACGTGCTGTCTCCCACCTCCACCTTCTTCTTCGCCTGCCCCACCTCGATGCCCTGGATGCGCAGCAGGTTCACCAGGAGGGCCACCCGGGTCATGTCCCGCTGGCCGGCGGGGAAGACGTAGCCGCGGAGCGGGCCCTCCCTGCCGTTCTCGATGGAGTGGAGGCTCTTCTTGTAGAAGTTCTCCAGCACCACCTTGGGGAACTGGGACGTCAGCTGGAGGCCGAGCAGAACGCCCGTCTCCGAGTAGTTGGTGTTGTTGCGCATGGACCACATGACCGAGTCGTAGGCCGGCAGCGGCCGGTACCACTCCCGCTGGTTGGCGCCCCGGCCACCCCCGCTGGTCAGGTCACGCTCCATGGTCGTGGCGCCGCCGTTCCCGAAGATCTCGTACATGCGCATCATGCCGTTGTGGTTGTACGACATGGCACCCAGGTACCCCGGCGACCAGGCGTCCATGAACCCGTGGGTCCACACGCCGGGCATGCCGTACTTGATCATCTGGGCCATCTCGAAGTTGGCGTACCACGGCAGCTCCCCGAACAGGATGGGATCGAAGTCGGGGTTCTGCGGAGCCTGCCCGCTGTAGTCGTACATGAACGGGATGGACTCGTGGAGCTCGTGCATGATGGGCGGGTGCCACTGGAGGTACCAATCCAGCAGCGTGCGCATGGTGACCTGGGAGTAGTTGATGTCCCGGTTGTTGTCGTGCAGGACGTACTTCCCCCAGTACGGCGGCCCCGACATGCGGTCGGCCTCCTTGTCGATGTCCACCAGGTAGCGGTAGTACCAGTCCACGTACCGGTCCCGGCCGTCGGGCTCCGCCACCGGCGTGAACGACACGATGACGTTGTCGCGGATCCTCTGGATGAGGGGCGACTCCTCCACCGCCAGGCGGTACGCCAGCTCCATCTCCATCTCCGGCGGACCCGTCTCGCCGCTGTGCAGGCCGCCCATGACGTGATAGAGCGGCTTGGCGTCGGCGATGACGTCCATGGCCTCGTCCTTCGACAGCCCTCGAGGGTCGGCCAGCCTGGCCAGATCCTGCCGGTACTTCTCCAGGTTTGCGATGGACTGCTCCGAGCCCACGAAGACCACCACCGTCTCCCTGCCCTCGTCGGTGTGCCCCGTGGAGATGACCTTCACCCGGGGCGACGCCGCCGCCAGCGCCCGGTAGTACCTCAGGATGTCGGCGTAGTACGTCAGCTTCTTGGGGGCACCGACGTAGTAGCCCAGCACGTCCTTGGGCGTGGGCACGCCCTCGGCCAGGGGAAGGTGGTCCACCAGCGGGCTGATGAACTCGGGCCGGGTGGTCCACTCGGCCACCGCTTTGGCGAAGTCCTCGTCCTGGGGCTGGGTGGGGCTCCGGGTCTCCAGGACCGACTCCTGGGCCGAGAGCGCAGACGCGAAGAGGGCACACGCGGCCGCCGCCAGGGCGGTGCGGCGCAGCGGGAGCCGGGGGAGACGAGAGGCAGGCATCGCCCGTCACTCCTTTTGGGTTTTGGGATCTACAGGGCGGATGCCACGGTAGGCGGGGGTGCAGCCGGGGGCAAGGCGGAGGGCCGGACCTCCCCGGTGGCGAGAAGGAGAAGCGCCCCCGACACGAGGCTCGAGGTGACGCACCAGGCGCAGGTGGCACCGATGACGAAGGGCTCGAGGAACGTCAGGTAGATGGAGAACACCGTGGCGACCAGAGCCATCCCCCACAGCGCCCACAGAGCCACGGCTCGCCACCGCGCGCCGACGTACCGCGCCAGGATCCACGTCCCCGCCATGGCTGCGTAGCCCGCGAGCCCCAACAGCGCCACCGGCACGACCCCGAAGAGCCGCGCGTAAGGGCTCTGCTGGACGGTGTTGCAGTCTCCCACCGGACCGCACACGGCGAGGGCGCCCGTGACCTCGATCCACGCCAGGTATGCGGCCACCCCCGTGCCCAGGATGCAGAGGAGGGGGATCAGGTGGGTCCGCGGGACGAAGATGCGCGGCAGCGGGACAAGCAGGTGTCGGGTCACGGTCACCACGAGAAGGACGAGCAGGAGGAGCACGGCGACGGCCATCCCGTTTCCCGTGGGATCCAGACGGAGACGGTCCGCCACCGAGAGCGCCCTCGGCATGGAGGCCCCGAGGGGCGTCGCGACGACGTCCTGTGGGAGCGCGTCGGGTGCGCGCTCGGCTGCGGCACCGGTCATCGGCTCGGCGCCGGACCCGGGCTCCGGTGCCGGGCGAGCTTCGGGGCCGGGGGACGCTCCGTCTCCAGGTGCGGCGCCGGCCTCGGGCAGTGGCTGGGCGTGGGCATCGGCCTCCTCCACGGTGGCCGTCGCGGGCCGGGAACCCGGCACAGACTCCGGCTCGGGTTCCGCGGACGGCTCAGGCTCCGACTCCCCGGGCGGCTCGGCTTCGGGTTCCGCTGCCGGCTTGGCCTCGACCTCGGCGGGTCGTCGCTTCCCGGGCTCGGACGCCGGCTGGGTCCCGGGCTCGGACGCCGGCTGGGCGTCGGGCTCCGCGGGTGGCCTGGTCTCGGCCACGACGCCCCGGTCCGCGCCGGGCTCCGGGGCGGTGCGGGTCTCCGGGGGAGCGTCGGTCGCTTGCCCCGACGCTGTCGGTGGCGGGGCGCCCTGCTCCTCCGGTGCCTCCTCGAGCATCCCCTGCTGCGCGAGCGCGGTCCTCACCAGCGGGACGGCGGGCCAGTCCAGTCCTCCGCCCGCCAGACCCGCCTCGATGATCCCGGGAAATCGCTCTGGGATCTCCAGCGACCCCATGAGCACCTCCGAGCCGACCACCAGCATGGGCACGCCCTGCTCCGGCTCGGGGATGCCGAAGTAGTCCGCCGTGGCCCGGTAGAGCTCCTGCCCCCCGCTCGATGTCACGTCCACGCCCACCATGACCAGCCGGTCTCCATACCGCTCGGCAAGAGGCGGCAGGTCCTGCGTCATGACCTTGTGGCAGTGGGGACACGCAGGGGAGTAGAAGAGCACGGCGTGGACCACCGGCTCTTGGCGGAGCTGGGCCAGAAGCGGCTCGGCACGAGCCGTCGAGGCCAAAACCAGTCCCAGGGCCGCAGCGGTGGAGACGCCGAAGCGTCGGGCTCTGCGCACACGGCCCATCTTCACCGTGGGGGTGGGCCGTGGGTCACGGTGAGCCCGTGGAGGAAGAGCTCCACGGAGGAGTCGAAGATCCTGTCCGTATCGCACGGAGCCAACTCGTTCAGGCCGAGGTGCACGTGCAGCGAGGCCTGCAGCATGAGACCCGAGAGCACCAGGCGGGCGGCGACCTCTGCATCGATGTCCGGCCGGAACTCCCCGGCCTCGATCCCCTCTTCGATGAGGTCCCGGATCAACGACCATCCCCGCATGGGCCCCACCTGGGCCCAGGTGCGAAAGAGCTCCGGGAACTCGAGGCCCACCTCACCGAGCATGAGACGCACCGCATGCCCCCAACCGGGCTCCAGCCAGTGCTGCCAGACCTTGCGGAGCACCAGGCGAATCCGGGCGGCCGCCGGCGCCCTCTCCGCGCTGATGGCCGCTTCCACCTCTTCGAAGATCGCGTGGTGTCGTGTCTGCACCGCCCGGCGGAGAAGGTCCTCCTTCCCCTCGAAATAGTAGTAGATGGCGCCCTTGGTGACGCCCACCGCCTCTGCGATGTCCTCGAGGCGTGTGGCGCGGTAGCCGTTCTCGGCGAAGACCCGGAATGCCGCATCCATGAGGGCTTCCGGGGGTGCCGCGGAGCGCGGGCGGGCGTGAGCGGGCGATGTCGACGACATACCCATGAGTATAATCAGCCGAGACGACCCGGCAAGCGTACGATGATATAGGCCGAGCTTTCAGAACCCATATGTATCTCCATCATTGTGTAATCTAACCCGCATGGTATCTTACGGGACCGGAGATACTCATGGGTACGCACCGCCAGGGAGTTCCCCCGTCTCTCGGAGTCGGCAGCCGGGCGACGGCACACCCCTCGGACATCACCTTCGGTCCGGTTCCCTCCCGCCGGCTCGGACGCAGCCTGGGCATCAACAACATCCCACCCGGGTCGTGCACATACTCCTGCGTCTACTGCCAGGCGGGCCGCACCGTTCGCATGCGGACGAGACGGGAGTCGTGTCACCCCTCCAGCGTCCTGGCGAGGACGGTCCGTGCGCGGGCTCAAGCCACGCTGGATGCCGGCGAACGCATCGACGTCCTGACCTTCGTGCCCGACGGCGAGCCCACGTTGGACATCGCCCTGGGCCACGCCATCCGTCTTCTGCGGCCGCTGGGCATCCCCATTGCGGTCTTCACCAACGCTTCTCTCCTGACCCACCTCGACGTGTGGTCGGATCTGGACGAGGCCGACGTCGTCTCCCTGAAGGTGGACACGGTGCGAGAGGCCACCTGGCGGCGGATCAACCGTCCGCACGGATCGCTCCGGCTGGCCGACATCCTCGAAGGGATGTCCACCTTCGCTCGCGGATTCTCCGGCACCCTCCTCACCGAGACCATGATGGTGGACGGCATCAACGACGCCGAGGACGAGGTGCGGGACACAGCCGCGTTCGTGGCTGGCCTCGGAGCGCGGACATCCTATCTGGCGGTGCCCACGCGTCCTCCGGCTGAGCCGTGGGTCCGGCCGGCCTCGGGGACGGCCCTGACCCGCGCCTATCACGCGTTCAACGCCAGGGTCCCGAGGGTGGAGCTTCTGCTGGGCTACGAGGGAGACGCGTTCACGTCTACCGGAGATCCCATCGGTGACCTGCTCGGCGTCACCACGGTCCACCCCATGAGGGAGGCCGCGGTCCGTCGGATGCTGCGGAGCGCCCGTGTGCCGTGGAGCGCGGTCACCCGCCTCGTGCGGGATCGGCAGCTCGTCACCGTCCGCTACGGCGGCCACCGCTACTACGTGCGCCCTCCCGCGGTGCCCCGGGGTCGACCCCCGACCACCGGCGAAGGCTGACTGGAGATCCCGTGACTCTGGAATGCGCCGTCTGCGAACGATACGCCTGCCGCATCGGCCGGCTGGATGCAGCCCCCCCTTCCTGCCCCATGCGCGGCGCATTCCCCGACTTCGAGACCTTGTATGCCGCAGGCTCGGTGCAACGGCTCGCGTATCACTCCGCCCGGGTCGAGGCCGAGGGCTACGGCCGCTGGGTGCGCCTGCAGGAGGTGGCGGAGGTGGCCCAGCGCATGGGGTACGAGCGCATCGGTGTGGCCTACTGCCCCGACATGCAAAGGGAGGCCGCGCTCACCAGCCGGTATCTGCGGCTCAGAGGCCACGACGTCGTCCTCCCGACGCCGGACGGGTGTGATCCCGTGGGCCAGGCCGCCCTCTTCCACGACGAGGAGGTCCAACTCATCGTCGTCGCAGGAATGTGCGTGGGCCACGATGCCCTCCTCCTCCGCCATGCCCGGGCTCCGGTCACCTGCCTCGTCGTTCGGGATCTACGCCTCCGACACAACCCGGTAGGAGCCATCTATGCGCGCAGGGGCTATCTGAAGTCGGCGCTCTACGCGCGCCGCCGGCCCGACGGCAGGCCGCCGTTCGCCGGGTGGACGGACGATCTGCTCCACGATCTCGCCCAGCGGGTCCGGGACAGGGAGTGCCGCGCCAAGGGGCCACCGCCGTGCCGGCTGGAACAGATCATGGACTTCGCCCAGCTGGCAGGCGCACGCCATCTGGGACTGGTCTACTGCAGTGGGTTCCGGACAGAGGCCCGGGACCTCGTGGCTGTCCTGGGCACCAACGGTTTTCGTGTCGCGTCGGTGTGCTGCAAGACCGGGGCGGTCCCCAAGGAGCGCCTGGGCATCCGGGACGGCGAGAAGGTCAGGCCCGGGCGCCCGGAGATGATCTGCAACCCGCTGGCCCAGGCGGAGCTCCTGGAGCGGGAAGGCGTGGAGCTGGTGCTCTTGATGGGACAGTGCGTGGGTCACGACGCGGCCACCATCGGCCACCTCCACACACCCGCCGTGTTCGTGGCCGCGAAGGACCGGGTCCTCGCCCACAACACGGCGGCAGCCCTATACGCCCGAGAAGACGTGGACGCTCCGGATGGCCGCCGTTTCGGGAGGGACGTATGACCTCTCTCACCGCCGCCAGCCCTCCCGCAGCGGCGTGCCGTCCGGTCGTCCGCGCCCCCGTGTCGATGGCAGCCGCCTTCCTCGCGGGGGTCCTCGGCGCCGGGGACGTCTCGGCACAACAAGACACCCACCCACCTCCCGACTCAGTGCAGTTGGAGCTGGCGCGTCTGCAGGCCCAGATCGACAGCCTTCGCGCGCTGCTGCTCCGGACACGAGCGGACAGGGCCGCGGGGGAGACCGCGGACACGTCACGTGCCGAGGTTCTGGCTCGGCTGCGCGCGCTGGCCGCGGCCGCAGCGGGTGCCCAGGAGCCGGAGGAGGACCGCACCCAGGCCTTTCAGGGGCGGCAGCGGGCGCTCCAGGCACTGAACCCGGAGATCAGCATCGGCGGGGACTTCCTCTCCCTGTGGGACGAGACTCACCACGACGGGAGCGGGTTCCTTCTCAGAGAGGTGGAGTTCGCCTTCCAGGCCACATTGGACCCGTTCTCCCGGGCCAAGATCATCGCCTCCCACCACGAGCACGGGGGCGGTATGGAGCCGTTCCCCGCCGCCGATGGCTCACAGGAGGAGCACGTCCACGAGCCCGCCGTAGCAGTGGAGGAAGCCTACGCCCAGTGGGTGGACCTGCCCGGCGGATTCGCCCTCACCGTGGGTCGCTTCCGCCAACGCCTGGGCACCTACAACCGCTGGCACCGGCATGCCCTTCCATGGAGCGGCCTTCCCCTTCCCTATACGGTCTTCCTGGGTGACGAGGGGCTGTCTCAGACCGGAGCGTCGCTCTACTGGCTGGCGCCCGTGGGCGGCGTGGGCACCTACGAGGTCTGGGTCGAGAGCACGCGGAGCGGCAACGAGACGCTGTTCGGTCAGGGGGACGGGCTGAGCCTTCTTGGCCATGTGAACGCGTTCCTGGATCTGTCGCCCTCCACGTACCTGGAGCTGTCGGTGAGCGGGGTGGGCGGCGACTACGAGCTGGAAGGCCAGCAATTGGGGCGGAGGCTCGTCCACATGGAGGCAGGTCTGAGCTGGCGTCCCCCCGGCCGGGAGCGGTACAGGGAAGTCACGATCCGTGGCGCCCTCCTCCGGACCCGGGGGCCCGATCCGGCCGCCACAGGCACCCTGGCCCCCCGCACCGTCACCGGAGGCTTCGGCTTCATCGAGACGAGGCTGGGGTGGAGCTGGCTGGCCGGCCTCCGCTACGACCACGTCACCGATCCTTCCGCGCCGGACCAGCACGCGTGGATGCTCGTCCCGACGCTCACCTGGTGGCAGAGCGAGTTCGTCCGGATTCGAGGCGAGTACGACTGGCTCCACGCACCTGCGGGCACGCAAGGGCAGCTCGTGGTGCAGCTCTCCTTCGCCATGGGTCCACACAAGCACGAGACGTATTGAGGAGGCCCCATGAAACGCGCCCCAGCAGCGCTCGTCGCCTTTGCCTTCCTCCAGGGGATGCTCGTCACCGGAGTCCATGCCCAGCAGCATCGAACGCGTCATCGTCGCGGGAGCGACGCCGCCGCCCGAGTGAGCGTCGTGACCACGCAGCCCGTCTACGCGGCCCTGGTGAAGGAGCTGGGAGGCTCCAACGTCGCCGTCACCTCCATCGCCGCGCCGGCCGAGGATCCCCACTTCGTGCGTCCCAAGCCCAGCTTCGCCCTGGACCTCCGCCGAGCGGACCTCTTCGTCACGACCGGTCTCGACCTGGAGCTCTGGGTGCCCATGCTCCTGGACAAGGCCGGCAACGCCGACGTGATGGAGGGGGGACGGGGGTACGTGACCGCCTACACCGGAATCCGGCTCCTGGACGTGCCGGCGAGCGCGGACCGGAGCGCCGGGGACGTCCACGTGTTCGGAAACCCGCACCTGCACACCGACCCACTCAGAACGCTTCAGATCGCCCGCAACATCGCGAGAGGTCTGGGAACGGTATCACCGGAGCTGGCGCCGGACTTCGACGCCAACCTCCGGGCGTTCTCCGACCGGATCCACCGCAGGCTCTTCGGCGATCGGCTGGTCGACCTTCTCGGGGGAGACCTCCTGGAGAGCCTGGCGCTCTCGAACCAGCTCTTCGCCTTCCTCGAGGCCCAGAGCTTCGAGGGCACGCCGCTGGTGGACCTCCTCGGGGGCTGGCTGGCCCAGTCCCGGGTCTTCCGCGGCCAGGACATGATCTGCTACCACAAGAACTGGACGTACTTCGAGGAGCGGTTCCAGGTTCACTGCGCCGCGTTCGTCGAGCCCAAGCCCGGGATCCCGCCCAGCCCCGGCCATGTGGCGACCCTCACGGACATGATGCGCAACCGGGGCTTCCGGGTCCTCTTCGCCGCCAACTACTTCGACCGCCGCAAGGTAGAGACGGTGGCGCGGCACGGTGGCGCCGTTCCGGTCCTGGTGCCCCTCAATCCGGGAGCCGGGAACGTAGAGACATACTTCGACCTCATGGACCTCTGGGTGACCTCCCTCTCCGAGGCGTTCGGGGATGCGGGAACCGTCGCCCATTGATGTAGATTTGGAGTGCACCAACCGACATCCGCGGCGATCCCCTCCCGTTGCCCGGAGCCTTTTCCCGAAAGGAGCCGACGCATGGCAGGGCGACCCCTGGGCACGAACAGCAAGCTTGTCCACGGCGGATACCATCCCGACAGCACCGGGGCGGTGAACGTCCCCATCTACCAGTCGTCCACCTTCGCCTTCCGGAACGCGGCCCACGGCGCCGCGCTCTTCGCCGGCGACGAGGACGGGTTCATCTATACACGCATCGCCAACCCCACCATCCAGGCGTTTGAGGACGCGGTGGCCGACCTGGAAGGCGGCGCGGGGGGGATCGCCACCAGCTCGGGGCTCGGCGCCGTCAACACGGTGTACATGGCGCTCCTGGGACAAGGCCGACACGTGGTGAGCACGGCGTCGGTCTACGGACCGAGCCGAGGACTCCTGGAGAACCACTTCGCGCGCTTCGGCACCGAGGCCACGTTCGTGGACAGCTCGGAGCTGGAGAGCGTGCGGGGTGCCATGAAGGAGAACACCGCGCTGGTCTACGTGGAGAGCCCGTCCAACCCCGCCATGCAGGTCACGGACATCGCCGGCGCGGCGGAGATCGCCCACGAGCACGGCGCCCTCCTGGCCGTGGACAACACCTTCGCCAGCCCCTATCTGCAGAAGCCCCTGGATCTGGGCGCCGACATCGTCCTCCACTCCATCACCAAGTTCATCAACGGCCATGCCGACGTGGTGGGCGGGATCCTCGTGGCCCGAGACCATGAGGTCTACCAGCGCCTGCGCGACGTCATGGTCAACACGGGGTGCAACATGGACCCCCACCAGGCCTTCCTGGTGCTTCGGGGCCTCAAGACGCTGGGGGTGAGAGTGGAGCGCGCCCAGGAGAACGCAGCGGCCGTCGCGAGGTGGCTCGAGGCACACCCCAAAGTGGAGAGCGTGCGCTACATCGGCCTTCCGTCCCACCCGCAGCATGAGCTGGCCAAGCGTCAGATGCGGGGCTTCGGCTCCATGATCGCCTTCGAGCTGAAGGGCGGATACGAGGCGGGGCGCAAGCTCATGGACCACGTGGAGCTGGCCACCCTCGCCGTCTCCCTGGGTGGCGTGGAGACGCTCATCGAGCACCCCGCGTCCATGACCCACGCCTCCATGTCCCGGGAGGCACGGGAGGAGGCGGGATTCACCGACGGCCTGGTGCGCTATTCGGTGGGCATCGAGGACGTGGACGACCTCATCGCCGACCTGGAGGATGCGCTGGAGGAGGTGTAGGGAGCCGAGCGACCGCCGATCTTCTGTTGCGCCTGCGCGAGCATCCGGACGCAGCGAGGGGATCCCGACGCCCTGACCTGCCCCGAGCCTGTGGACAAGGGTCAATTGATCTACATCTGGACATTTCTACGTTCGACATTGGGGCCCTTCCTGACATGGACGAGCGTAGTGGCGCCGGCATCGCCACTACGCTGAAGCCGGTCCGAGCGAGGTGTCGAGGACATGCCTGAGCTCACCATCACGCTGCTGGGCACACCGGTGCTCCGCCAGCGAGCCCGTGAGGTGGAGGAAGTGGATGACGAGGTGCGGGCGGTGGTCAGGAGCATGTTCGTGACCATGTACGCGTCAGACGGCCAGGGATTGGCCGCGCCCCAGGTTGGAGTCTCCCGGCGCATCGCAGTGGTGGACGTCCCGACCAGCGACTGGGGGCCCCATGCGCTGATCAACCCCCGCCTCACCGTGGTGGGGAAGGCATCAGCGCGTGGAGTGGAAGGCTGCCTCAGCATCCCGGGAGTCCGGGAAGTGGTAGAGCGACCGGCCAAGGTCGTCGCGGAGGCATTGGACATCGATGGCAGCCCCATCCATGTGGAGGCGGAGGGTGAGCTGGCCCGGTGCCTGCAGCACGAAATCGACCACCTGGACGGCACCCTCTACATCGACCGCCTCTCGCCCCTCTCCCGGCGGATGCTCCTGGACCGATTTCAAAAGCAGCGCAACACCTCGAAGGCATGAGCCCGCCACGACATTCAAGCCAGGAGCCCGACCCCATGGTCATCGGCATTCCGAGGGAGATCCACAGACACGAGCACCGGGTGGGCCTCACGCCCTTCGCCGTGTCCCAGCTCACGTCCCGGGGGCACCAGGTTTTCGTGGAGGCCCACGCCGGAGAGGCCGCCCACTTCACCGACCGGGACTTCGAGGAGTCGGGCGCCTCGGTGGTCTACTCGAGCGAGGAGGTCTACAAGCGGGCCGACCTGGTCTGCCGGGTGGGCCGCCCTTCCACGGAGGAGCTGGATCTCCTCAAGCCCGGTTTGGTCATCTGCGCGTTCCAGCACCTGGCGGTCATCCCCCAGGCGAACGTGGAGCGCTTCATGGAGCTGGAGACGACGCTCGTCGGGTACGAGATCGTCCAGGATGGGCAGGGAGACTTCCCGGTCCTGAATCCCTTCAGCGAGATGGCCGGCCACATGGCCATCCCCCTGGCCCAGTACTACCTGCAGAGAGAGCAGGGCGGGCGCGGGATCCTCATCGGGAACGTCCCCGGTGTCCCCCCGGCCACCGTCCTCATCCTCGGTGCCGGCACCGTGGGAACCGCCGCCGCCCGGGCTGCGCTGGCGAGCGGGGCCCACGTGGTGGTGGCCGACGACAGCATCGCCAAGCTGCGGTCCCTGAGCCACCTCGTAGGCGGTCAGGCAGTGACGGTCATGACCACCGAGGAGCGCCTGGGCCTCTACACCGCCATCGCGGACGTGGTGATCGGCGCCATCCTGATCCCCGGCGAGCTGGCCCCCTGGCTCATCACCAGGGAGATGGTCATGGCCATGAAGCCGGGCGCGGTGGTGCTGGACATCTCCATCGACCAGGGGGGGTGCGTGGAGACCAGCCGCCTCACCACGCTGGACCATCCCACCTTCACGGTCCATGACGTGGTGCACTACTGCGTCCCCAACATGACGGCGAACGTCCCCAGGACCGCGTCGCGTGTCCTGAGCAACGTGGCCCTTCCCTACATCCGCGCGCTCGCCGAAAAGGGCGTGGACAACGCCCTCCGCGAGGACCCGGCCCTGGCGGGCGCGGTCTACATGCATCGGGGCGTCCTCACGCACCAGGGCGTGGCGGAGCTCCACGGCCTTCCCACGACCCCCCTGGGGGAGCTCCTGGGAGCGGGAGGGAAGGACCGATGAACTGGCTTTCCGACTACCGGGCCAAGCTCCAGACCCCGGAAGAGGCCGTCCAGGTGGTGAAGAGCGGTGACCGCGTCTACTACGGGGGGAACGCGGCCATTCCCCAGGCGCTGGTCCGTGCCCTGGCAGCCCGCAAGGAAGAGCTCGAGGACGTCCAGCTCAACCATGTCCTTCTCCTGGGGGACGACCCCCTGTCCGCACCGGAGATGGCGGCGCATTTCCGGCACAACTCCCTCTTCGTGGGGCCGGCGGACAGGAAGGCGGTGAACGATGGCCGGGCGGACTACGTCCCCATCTTCCTCTACATGATCCCCCGGCTCTTCCTGGAGGGGATCGTGCCCCTGGACGTGGCGATGGTGGCGGTCTCTCCCCCGGACGAGCACGGCTTCATGAGCCTGGGTGTGGAGACGCTGGCATCCCGGGCCGCTTGCCAGACGGCCAGGACCGTCATCGTCCAGGTGAACGAGAAGATGCCGCGGGTCCTGGGCGACTCCTTCCTCCACGTGAGCCGAGCCAGCCGGATCGTGGAGGTCAGCGAGCCGCTTCCCACGCTGGAGGCCCGGCCCGCTTCGGAGGTGGACCTGGCCATCAGCGGACACATCCTGAAGCTCATCGAGCCCGGAATGACCGTCCAGATGGGGATCGGAGGGATCCCCGACGCCGTCTTCGCCGGGATGGAGGGCCCCCTGGAGCTGGGCATCCACACCGAGATGCTGTCCGATCAAGCCATGAAGGCCATCGAGCGGGGCGTAGTCACGGGAAGCCAGAAGACCCTGCACCCGGGGAAGGTGGTGATCACCTTCGCCCTGGGGAGCGAAGAGCTCTACGGCTTCCTGGACAACAACCCCCTCATCGAGGCCCACCCCGTAGACCACGTGAACGACCCCTTCGTGGTGAGCCAGAACGACAAGATGCTGGCCATCAACTCGGCCATCGAGGTGGACCTGACCGGGCAGGTGTGCTCCGACTCCATCGGGTCGTACATCTACTCGGGTTTCGGGGGGCAGGTGGACTTCATCCGGGGCGCCGCGCGCTCCCGGGGCGGGAAGCCCGTCATCGCCGTCTCGTCCACGGCCAAGGGCGGCCAGCTCTCCCGGATCGTCCCCTTCCTCAAGGAGGGCGCCGGCGTCGTGACCAGCCGGGCCGACGTGCACTACGTGGTGACCGAGTTCGGCGTGGCCAACCTCTTCGGGAAGAACCTGAGGGAGCGGGCCGAAGCCCTCATCGGGATCGCCCACCCGGACCACCAGGCCGACCTGGAGCAGGCCGCCCGGGACCGGAAGCTCCTCACGTGATGAGGGACGTTGCAGGTGCACTCGGGCGTGGGAGGCGTCGCTCGGTGCGACGTGGACCGGATCCTCGATTGGGGAATGGACCGGCTCTTCCGGGATTGGCAGCTCGGTGGCCGGAAGGGGGCATGTCCCATGTACGTTAGCACGGTTCGCCAAATGCGCGCGTTGGACCGTCGCGCCATGGAAGAGTACGGCATTCCCGACGAGCTGCTCATGGAGAACGCGGGCCAGGCCGTCTACTACGTGATCCTGGATCGGGCAGGAGTGAAAGGTGCGCGTTTCCTGGTTGTGAGCGGTCCGGGGAACAACGGGGGCGACGGGTTCGTGGTCGCCCGAAAGCTCCACTCGGCCGGTGGACGGGTTCGGGTGGCGGTCATGACGGACCCGGCGGGCTATATCGGCCCCAGCGCGAACAACCTGATGCGCCTCGAGAAGAGCGGCGTCGAGCTCCTCGACCGACCCGGTCCGGAACAGGTGGCGAAGGACCTGGCATGGAGCGACGTCGTCGTGGATGGCCTTCTGGGCACGGGGCTGACCCGGGATGTCGAGGGGCCTTTCGCCGAGGTACTGCAATTGATCAACGGCGCGCCGGTCCCTGTCTTCAGCATCGACATTCCATCGGGAGTGGATGGCGACAACGGGCGGATCCGCGGCACCGCCGTCCAGGCGGACACGACCGTGACCTTCGGGTTGCCCAAGCTGGGCAACGTCCTGGAGCCCGGCGCCACACTTGGTGGGCGACTCTACCTCAGCCACATCTCGTTCCCGCCTGCACTCATCGAGAACGCCGGACTGCCAGTCGTCCTGAACGAGCCGGCGCCGATCCCCGCGAACCGGAGCACCTCGAGCCCGGGGGTCCGGTCTGGCGTGCGCCGGAGAGACGAACGAAGAACCTCCGAGGCGGAGCAACCCCTGACGATCATCCAGGCGATCGACCTGTCCCGGTCCACGGGTCGGACGCCGGCCCAGATCGAAACCGACCCGATCACGCCGGTCCAGGAACTGGCCGGCGGACGGCGCACGCCCGTTGTCGTCCAGGGGCCTCGATCCCTGATCGGGCTACCGGACGGACGGGTCTTCATCAACGCCACCGGCAGCTCGCTCCGGACCTTCGCGGGCCGGGACGAGATCATCCGGCAGGCCGTCCGCAGCCTGCATGACCGAGGGCTCTCCCCGGAGAATGCATTGCTGACCGGGGTTTTCCTGGAAGGGGTGGCGGCCGATCTCGCCGCACATGCCGGGACCGAAACGACCGTGACACCCCGAGACATCGCCGCTCACCTGCCGCACGCCATACAGATGGTGGGGGACGAATCCGCCCGGGGCTCACCGGACCACTACAGGACGCCGAGGGTCATCTGATGCGTGCGGCGGACTCGTGGAAACCGCACTGCAACAGATCCAGCCGGGCGGCACGCTGGTCCTGGCCCCCGTGGCCATGTCCCTAATCCGGATCACCGACTACTCGAGGCATTTCTGGGGCCGCGACATCCGCACTCTGTACAATGTCAATCGGCGTGATGCGGAGGCGTTTCTTGCCCTGGCGGCCAAGCTGAACCTGGGCCTCCCCACCGAAGTCACTCGGTTCCGTGAGTTGCAGGCAGCGATGACGCGATTGAAACGCGGGCAGATCGGGGCCGCCCACGCGGCGGTCCGTGTCCGCGAATCGGGGGCGGAAGCCGAAGGTTGACGGTAGATCGCGACGCTGGAAGGCCGAACGGACTCGGAAGGAGGGTGGTCATACATGAGCCGCAACTGGATGGACCGATTGGAGCAGATCCGCAAAGGCAAGGACAGGTTCTTTCGGGAAAGTCCGCAATCGCCTCTCCCCCATTGGGACCGCGAGACCTTCGAGGGCCTGTGCTACTACCCGCTGGACGGGGACTACCGGTTTGAGCTCGAGCTGCACGAGCACGACGACAAGACGGTGGTGACACTCGATGCCACGGGTGGGGACGAGCGGAACATGCTGCGCTGGGGCGAGTTCCGGTTCGTCGTCAACGGGAGCGAGTGGACATTGCAGGCATACCGGCTGGACCCTGATCAAGGGCGGCTGTTCGTGCCATTCAGGGACGCGACAGCGGACACCGAGACGTATCCCAGAGGCCGCTACCTCGATATCGAGCCGCGGGTCCACCACACACAGGAAGGGACGTGGGTCCTGGACTTCAACGAAGCCTACAATCCCTGGTGCGCCTATGCCGACGGGTACTCCTGCGTGATTCCGCCGGCTGAGAACTCTCTCGACCTGTCGATCCGTGCCGGCGAGAAACGGTACCGGCATCCGGACAATCATTGACGTACGCGCACAAGCGGTGCCCTGCGGCACGCGCTGTCGGGGGATGCGCCCGCATCACTCCGTCATGAGCAGGGCCGGCGCAGCCACGTCCGCAGGCGTGGTGAACCCCCGGCGCGCGATGGTACGCGCGCAGGCATTCCACCGTAGGATGGCGTCATCGTCACCAGGTGACCGAATGACCTCTGCCTTTTCATACCACGCCATCGCCTCCCGGAGGGAGCGGTTCGCGTAGTCATCGGAAGCCGGGCCACCCCGGATCAACTGAGCCCTCGCCAGACGCTCGGCCACGATCCCCGAGTAGTAGCAACGCTCGTATTCCTGTTCGAGCGCGGCGACGCGCGCCGTAGCCTCGGCCATCCGACCGAGGTTCGTCCGGAACTGATCCGTCAGTGACAGGATCAACAGCACCCGGGCCTCATGGTTTTCCGGGTCCACCTCCAGGATGTCCATGCAGATGCTCTCCGCCTCGCACGGCTCCCCCAGGAGTCGGTACCGTTCCGCCTTTCGCATGGCCTTCCTCACGCCATCCAAGGTCAGCTTCTTCAGCGCGTCCATGAATCCTCCTCCGTGCACATGCGGTTGTTTCGGCCCGTCCCTCCCTCACCGAGGCGGGGCCTCCGTCGGGGACCGCCACAGAGCCGTCAACGCCAGGCTCTCCATCTGAGCCTCGGTCAGGGGCTCCCCGAAGAGGATCTG